>JADHXF010000066.1 GCA_016783105.1 Dehalococcoidales bacterium
TCCTCTCCGCTCAGGGGTCGCTTTCCGTATATGAAGGTGAGAAAATATTTCACATCCACATGTGCACCATCGACCCGCTGAAGCCGGGGCAGCTAATCGGCGGTCATGTTGAAGAAGCTATTGTCTGGGCGACAGCAGAGATTTACATCGGCGAGCTCAGCTATCAGCTCGAGCGTGACTTTGACCCGGAGGTCGGCCTGACGGCGCTGCGAACCACCTAACCATAGTAAACATAGAAGAAGCTCATCACCTTGACACCTTAACTTATCATGCAGCGTAAAATGAGTTCCGATATTTGACAAACTTAATGGACTTCGGATATTATAGTGTATCAGGTGTACACCTACATCTTGAAATCAATGCTCATGCTATACGTTTATCTATCTCAGTGTATATCGCCTGATTGGTACGAAAGGGGGTGGCTGTTTTCACAAAGCACGGTTATTCTCAAGTCTGACTACTAAAATTATAACAAGGAGGATGACAAATAATTGAGTAAAAAACTGGTACTTGCAATAGTATTAGTGGTGGTACTGGTAAGCAGTCTGGCAGCTGCCTGCGCCGCACCAGCTCCCGCACCAGCTCCCGCACCAGCACCAGCACCAGCACCAGCACCGGCACCGGCACCAGCACCGGCACCGGCACCGGCTCCAGCACCGGCTCCAGCTCCCGCACCGGCCCAACCTGCCAAAGTAATCAAATGGATTGTCCAGGATGACAACCCGACCACCACCTCCACCTACCTGTCAGCGAAAAGAGTTAATGACCTGATCAATGAAGCTTCTGGCGGGTGTTTGCAGATTCAAACCAATGAGGGCGGCGCCATCGTACCCGCCGACACCGAGATTGAGGCCGTGCAGAGGGGCGTGCTAGATGCTGCTCACAATGGCCCCATACTCTGGGTCGGCGACCTGCCATCCTCTCCGCCGTTTTCCATGATGGTCGGTGGTCCCACCGCACTGCAGTACTACATGTGGTACGTGTGGGGCGAGGGCTTTGACCTGATGCAGGAGATGTTTGACAACGGCGGGTACAGCAAGGTTACACCGATTGCCGCCACCTGCCGCGAGCCGGAGACCTTCCTCTACACCAGCTTCGAGGTTAACGGTCCTGAGGACCTGGCCGGCAAGAAGATGCGCCTCCTCGGTGACGAGGCGGTGATTTTCGGCCAGCTGGATGTCGCTGCTGTCTCCACCCCAAGCCCTGAAATCTATGAGTCCATGCAGCGCGGCGTTATCGACGGCTTCCAGCACAGCAGCCTTGCCGTTGACTGGCCCATGGGCTTCCATGAAATCGTTGACTATGCCTATGTCTCCCCACTGCGCCAGCCCACCGACATGTACATCTGGATTGTCAACGAAGACTCCTGGGCAGAACTGCCCGACGACCTGAAGATAATCGTTTCTGAGCTGTGGTGGGCCGAGGGCATCAGGCACTACGCCGAGTGGACCTACGCTAACACCACCGCCACCAAAGACTGGATTGCCGCCGGCGTTAACGTGGTGGCCGCTCCCAAGTCACTGGAAGACGCGATAGTTACTGCTTCCAATGACTTCTACGCGACGCGAATGGCTGAAGACCCGTTCTACGACAAGCTGATGAAATCCCTCCAGGCCTGGCGCGACGCTTACGCGACTACCTATCCTAAACTCTAGGTACAGCTCCCCTGCCCCGGAGATTATTCGGGGCAGGGGAATTCCAGAATCAAAGAAAGAAAAGAATGAGAAAATTCGTTCATATAGTTGATTCTATTAGTGAGTGGACGGCCAGGACTGGGCGGTGGTTTATCGTCGCACTGGTAGTGCTGGTAACAGGTGAGGTCACGCTTCGCTACGTTTTCAATAAGCCGACCCTCTGGGGATATGAGCTCCACGTCATGCTCGCCGCCAGTTCTTACATCCTCGCCTTTGCCTATACACATAAACACAGGGCACACGTCAGGGTCGATTTATTTTACTCACACCTCTCCCCAAGAGGGCAGGCTCTCATTGATTTTCTGGGCACTCTATTACTCTTTTTCCCGTTTATCTTTCTGCTCTCCTTCACTGCCTGGAGCTGGATGTTTGATGCCTGGGCAACAGGCGAGAAAATGCCCATTACCGGCTGGTACCCGCCGGCCGCACCACTGAGAACAGTAGTGCTCTATGGAATTGTTTTATTTGCCTTTCAAGCTATAGCGCACTTTATTCGCGACACATATATGCTGATAAGGGGCAGGCCATATGATTGATTTAAGTCCAGAAATGGTCGCCGCCATCATGATGGGCGGTGTTTTCATTGGCGTTTTAACCGGTTTCCCTCTTGGCTTTATCGTCGGCGCTTTAGCTCTATTCGTTGGTTTTACTATTTTCGGTTGGAGTGTCGTTGATGTTATCTATACCCGCATTTACGGCATCATGACCGACTATGTCATTATCGCGGTTCCCCTCTTTGTCTTCATGGGAGTGATGCTTGAGCGCTCCGGAATAGCGGAGCGCTTATATGATGCCCTGTACCTGTGGCTCGGCGGCCTGAGGGGTGGCCTGGCCGTCGTCACCGTGCTCATGGGCACCATCATCGCCGCCACCGTCGGTATCATTGCCGCTTCCATCACCATGCTGGCGATGGCCGTCCTTCCGTCAATGCTGAAGCGCGGTTACAGCAAGGCCCTGGCCACCGGTGCCGTAACCGCTGGCGGCTGTCTGGGCATCCTCATCCCACCAAGTATTATGCTCGTGCTTTACGGGCCAATGGCCGGCATTTCCGTGGGGCAGCTTTTCTTCGGCGCATTTTTACCCGGGTTCACCCTGTCCGCACTATACATCATCTATATCACCGTGCGCTGCTACTTGCAGCCGCAAATCGCACCCTCTGTACCTCCTGAGGATAGAAAAATGCCTTTCCTCAAGAAAACCTGGCTGCTGGCGGTCTCCATTGTTCCGATTGCCGCTCTTATCCTGGCGGTACTGGGTGTTATTTTCCTCGGCATAGCCCCACCCACTGAAGCAGCCGGCGTCGGCGCTTTTGCCGCTACCCTTCTGACCATTATCTACCGGCGGTTTAGCCTGCAGGTACTGAAAGAAACCGCCCTGGTCACCATGCGCGCCTGTGGCTTCATCTTCGTCATCGTCACCATGGCCGTCGCCTTTACCGCTGTCTTCCTTGGCGGCGGTGGACGGGAAGTCATGGCCAACATCATTATGAGTGCTCCCGGCGGCAAGTGGGGCGTCTTCGCCGTCATCATGTTCATCATCTTCATCATGGGCATGTTCATCGAGTGGATTGGCATCGTCTACATCATGGTGCCCATCATCACTCCCGTTGCCCTTGCAGCAGGTTTCAGCATCCTCTGGTTCTCCATCATGGTCTGTATCAACCTCCAGATGGCGTTCATGACCCCGCCTTTTGCCTCGGGAATCTTCATCTGCCGCGGTGCCTGTGACCCGAAGTTAGGCATCACCATGGGAGACATCATCAAAGGTGTACTGCCACATGTTGGTCTTATTATCATCGGTCTCGTTATCTTTACACTTTTCCCGCAGATTATTACCTGGCTACCCAGCCAGATGATACGTTAGTAACCAGTATCAGGTAATTAGTTTAAAAACGGGGAGGCAGGCTACATGGTGCATGAAGTTCATAAAGTGGTGAAGGAGTCAGGCGGGCTGCGTATCGTCATTGCCGACTCAGCGACCTCAATCACCAGGGATAATAAAAATGACATCGTCGTTAACGGCTCCCATTGCGGCGCTAACATCGCTCCCGACTACGTGCTCCCAAACGGTGCCCGCGGGATGATTGGCAATGATGCCGGTATTGGCCTGGAAAACGCAGGAATAGCGAGCCTCAAAATCCTGGAGGATAACGGCATCCCGGCCGCAGCCGTCACGGCCATGTCCGCTGAAATCGGTGTTGGCCAGTCCACATATAACGAGGGCGTTATATCGGCAGTTAACGAAGTCGCCAGAAAAATGGGAGTCGCGATTGGCATGCCGGCCAAAGAGGCCGCGGATAAGATGTTTGAGGGAATCTCCTGAGCAACCGCGGAAACGGCTAAGAGAAGCGGGAGGAAAAATTGTCTGAGAAAATAATCGTAAAAACTGCTGAGGGCCGCAAAATCGTCCTTGCTGATTCCGCAGCGGCTATGGATGAGAGCAACAAAGGCGACGTCTTTGTTGACGGCTCGCACTGCGGGATAAACGTTGGCGAGATTTCACTGCATACCGGTATTGGTGCCATGATCGGCAATGATGCCGGCATGGGAAAGAATAATGCCGGTATTGCCGGGCTGAAATTTCTTGATAAGCATGGGATTCCGGTGGCGGCGGTAGGGGCTATGTCGGCCAAAATTGGCAACGGCAGGAGCACCTATGAGCAGGGTAAAATTTCCGCAGTTAACGAGGCAGCCAGGAAGCTTGGCATCGCACCTGGTATGTCCGCTAAGGAAACCGCCGATAAGCTGCTGGAAGCCCTGAACAAGAGCGGAAAATAGCACTGTTGATAAATTCAGCCCCGGCAAGATGTGAAGGTATAATGGGAAATGATATCTGCTGATATTGCTGGTTTGATAGATTTAAACTTAATTTCAAGGTTTATGACAACTCAGCATATCAGAGTACACGGAAAAGTTACTGAAATCCCCTGTAATGCACTCATAAGAGGAACTTACGGGGGATTTTTTTATGGGTAACATCGACTAGAATGTCTGACGGTCAACTATGACGTGGAAGGGGAGATAAAATGAAAGCACTGGTAAAAACAAACGAGGCCATCGGATACGAATATAAAGACGTTGATATGCCCAAAATCGGGCCCAAGGATGTCCTGGTCAAGATTATGGGGACCACGATATGCGGCAGTGATATCCACGCCTACCATTCATCACCCAATATCATGAAAATGATGCAATTACCCATTGTTACCGGCCATGAGACGTGCGGTGAGGTGGTGGAAGTGGGCAACTGTGTTACCAACCTGAAAAAGGGCGACCTGGTTTCTCCTGAGCCGCACATTTTCTGCGGAGAATGCTACTACTGCCAGAACAGCGCGGCGCTGAACTGCCTGAACATGGGTCTTCTTGGCCATACTATCGGTGGCGCCTTTGCCGAGTATATGGCCGTACCGGCCCACGTCTGTTGGAAACACCCGCCGGGCATTTCTTATGAGCTCGGCGCCATTCATGAGCCACTGGGCGTGGGAGTTCATGGCGTAATGGCCGGGGAAATCAACGGCAAAAGCGTGGCCGTCTTTGGCTGCGGACCCATCGGCATGTTCGCCATCGGCGCCTCCAGAACCTTCGGGGCGACCAAAATGTTTGGCATTGAAGTGGCACCGAAACGGGTCGCCATGGCGCGCCAGCTTTTTCCTGATGCCACCATCATTAACCCCAAGGAGCAGGACCCGGTCCAGACCATCATGGAAGCCACCGGCGGCCTAGGTGTGGACGTATCAATTGAGCTCAGCGGCAACGCCGAGGCAACCAGACTTTGCTTCCAGGTACTGAAACGCGAGGGCAGAGTGAGCCTGGTCGGTGTCCCCCCCAAAGCCATGGAATTTGACTTCCACCCCAACATCATACTTAAGGAAGCAAGGGTGCACGGCATATTCGGCCGCGTGGTCTGGCAGACCTGGTGGCAGGTCCGGGCCATGCTGGACACGGGCAAGTTCGACCCACTGCCTATAATAACTCACCGCTTCCCGCTGGCTGAGTTTGAGCAGGCCTTCAAACTGGCCGAAAGCGGTGAAGGAGGAAAGATACTGTTAATCCCCTGACCAAAAGGTCAGATACACCTTTGGGAGCGAGCCAGCTTTACTCTACACAGTCCTGAGGGAGGTGAACTATGGGAGAACGTCTCAAAGATAGGGTAGCTATCATTACCGGAGCTGGTGCCATCGGCCCCGGTATGGGCAATGGCAAGGCAACCGCCGTTCTCTTTGCCCGAGAGGGCGCCAGGGTCATGGCGGTTGATATTAACCCTGAAGCTGCCGAGGAAACTAAAAAAATGATTGACCAGGAAGGCGGCGAGTGCATCACCTTCCAGGCTGATGTCTCTCAAGCGAACGACTGCCGGAAGATGGTCGAGACCTGTATCGATAAATTCGGGCGACTGGACATCCTTGACAACAACGTAGCACTGGGCTCGCACGGCGGTCCGGTGGAAATCAGCGAGGAGACCTGGGACCGTGTCATGAACGTGAACGTGAAAAGCATGTTCCTCACCTGCAAATACGCCCTGCCTCACATGGAGAAGCAGGGCAGCGGCGTCATCATCAATATCGCTTCCATCGCTGCGCTAAGGGCGCAGCCATCGTCTTTGCTCGCCTATTCTGTCTCCAAGGCAGGCGTCATTGCCCTTACCCGAGAGGTGGCCATCCAGTACGCCGCCAAAGGTATACGGTGCAACGTTATCCTGCCCGGACTGATGAAGACGCCACGAGTGGAACGCTACTATAAAGGTGTCTGGGGCAGCAACGTTGAGGAAATGTGGCAGCGGCGCGACGCCATGTCCCCCACCGGGAAGCAGGGTGAGCCCTGGGATATTGCCTACGCCGCGCTGTTTCTTGCCTCCGATGATTCGAAGTACGTTACTGGAACCACACTGCTCGTGGACGGTGGCCTGTGCGGGACGATGAGAACCTGGTCACCGGAAGCGAAATAGACATTTATACACCGATAGAAAAGGAGAATAAAGATGGGAGAACGTCTTAAAGATAGGGTGGCCATTGTTACCGGCGCGGGTTCCATCATGGCCGGTACGGGCAACGGCAAGGCGACCGCTATCGTCTTCGCGCGGGAAGGCGCCAGAATCATGGCCGCTGACTATAAACTCGAGGCCGCCGAGGAAACGAAAAAGCTGATTGAGCAGGAAGGTGGCGAGTGCATCACTTTCCATTCCGATGTCTCCAAAGCGAGCGACTGTCAGAAAATGATCGAGACCTGCATTCAGAAGTTCGGCCGGGTCGACATTCTGCACAATAACGTGGGTATGGGCGGCTACGGGGGGCCGGTAGAGCTGTCGGAGGAAATCTGGGACAAGACCATGGCAATCAACCTGAAAAGCATGTTCCTTACCTGTAAATACGCCCTGCCCTACATGGAAAAACAGGGTAACGGTGTCATCATCAACATTTCCTCACTCAGTGCCATCAGGTGCCAGCCGGCACCAGCGCTTGCCTACTCCGTCTCCAAAGCCGGGGTAATCGCCCTCACGCGGGAGGTGGCCATTCAATATGCCGCCAAGGGTATCCGCTGCAACGCCATTCTGCCCGGGATGATGAAGACGCCGATGGTCGAGTACTATAACCCGGATGCTTACGGCGACGGCAGCGTGGAGTTGATGTGGCAGCGGCGTGATGCCATGTGTCCCACCGGCAAGCAGGGTGAATCGTGGGATGTGGCCTACGCTGCCCTGTTCCTCGCTTCCGATGATTCGAAATACCTGACCGGAACGACCCTGCTGGTTGACGGCGGTCTCGCTCAAACCCAGAGGTCGTGGCCGTCCGAAAAGAAATAGAGAGCGGGAGGATTTAACCATGGGAGAGAGATTGAAAGGTAAAATAGCCATCGTTACCGGAGCCGGTTCCGTGCTTCCCGGTATAGGCAACGGCAAAGCGACGGCTATCGTCTTCGCGCGGGAAGGCGCCAGGGTAATAGCGATTGATTATAATCTTAAGGCCGCCGAGGAAACCAAAAAAATGGTTGACCAGGAAGGCGGCGAATGCATCACCTTCCAGGCCGACGTTTCTCAAGCGAAAGACTGTCAGAAAATGGTCGAGACCTGCCTTCAGAAATTCGGCCGTATTGACATCCTGCACAATAACGTGGGCATCGGGCAGTGGGGTGGTGTTGTTGAGACCGAGGAAGAGACCTGGGACAAGGTGATGACGGTAAATGTGAAGAGCATGTTCCTCACCTGCAAGTATGTCATCCCCCAAATGTTGAAGCAGGGAGGAGGCTCCATCACCAATATCGCCTCGGTGGGGGGCATCCGGTTCACCCTGGCAAACTGCGCCTACGCATCCTCGAAGTCGGCGATAATCGCCTTAACCAGGGACATAGCTCTGGAATATGCCGCCAAAGGCATACGCTGCAATGTTATCCTGCCCGGGCTGATGAAGACGCCTCAGGCTGAGTACTACAACAAGGACGCCTGGGCGGGGGGCAATATAGAAGAAATGTGGCGCCGCCGCGACGCCATGAGCCCCATGGGCCGGCAGGG
>JADHXF010000067.1 GCA_016783105.1 Dehalococcoidales bacterium
AAATATTCTCTTTTTAACTTTCTGCTACTTCGCTCCCCGAGCTTCAGCTCGAAGGGGAAAATATATGGTTTCTTACGGTGCATAACTATAGAATAGAATTCGCCATTTGTCAAGGGCTCTTTAAATTATTTTTCCCAGGGGTCTCAAGATTCGGACGGTGACGAAGCCCCCACTCCTTGAAACACTGCAGCACTTCCTCGTCACTGGGGTCGTGCCAGTAGCGGTAGAAGTCGGAGACATAGAACTCTGGGCCAAATCCGGAAACGCAGGCAATCACCCTGTTGGTTATTTTTTCCACCCTGGGCAGGGCCGTGGCTGATGCCACCGGTACGGCGACGATAATCTCCTTGGGCTGGTGGTAGCGTATCGATTCTACGGCAGCCATCACGGTATAGCCGGAAGCGAGCCCGTCGTCAACCATAATCACCGTTTTGCCTTTGACCACCAGCGGCGGTCTTTTACCGTGATAGAGCAGGCTGCGCTGGCGGATGGCGGCTCTTACCTGGCTCACCTGATAATTAATCTGCTGCTGGCTCAAATTAAAGCGCTTGACCATGTCCTCATTGAGTATGGTGGTGCCGTCGTCGGTCACGGCGCCAAAACCGCCCTCGGGGCTGAGTGGCAGGGGGATTTTGCGGGAGATGATGATATTGAAGTCGGCATTGAGTGCCAGCGCCACTCCCAGCCCGACCAGCACCCCGCCATTGGGAATTGCCAGCACTACGGCCGACCGGTTGCGGTACTCGGTCAGCCAGGTCGCCAGTTGCCGGCCGGCATCATAGCGGTTTTCAAAAACCGGTTCCTGTCGGCTGATATGTCCGCGCATTGTTTTAAAGCCTCTTTTCAGCTGATTAGTCTGAATTCCGTAACGTCCACCAGTCCCAGATCGGTGAGCTTGAGTTCGGGAATCACGGGCAGGGCAAGGAAGGAGAGGGCGGCAAAGGGGGATGGGAGCCTGGAGCCGAGCTCTCTGGCGGTCTGTTCCAGCTTTCCCAGCCGGGCGACCACGGTTTCCAGCGGTTCATCGGAGAGCAGCCCGGCGATGGGCAGGCCCAGGCTGGCCAGCACCTTCCCTTCCGCCACCGCGACTATACCGCCTTGGAGGCGCTGTATCTCCTGAATCGCCGCCAGTATATCATCATCGTTCGTCCCAACGGCAACGATGTTATGCGAGTCATGGGCCACGGACGAGGCGAGCGCTCCCTTCTTCAGACCGAAGCCGGTAACCATACCCAGCCCGATGTTGCCGGTTGCCCGGTGCCTCTCTACAACCGCCAGTTTCAGTATATCTCTTTCCATATCCGGAATAAACTGGCCATTGACCGTTTTGACCTTCAGGTAGCGTTTGCGGGTCACAATCTGCCCCGGTACCAGTTCAATCGCGGGAAGCTCGACTGACGGAGCGGTCAATTTCAGTGATTCCCGGTTGACAGATTTGACGTGTACCGTTCCAGTTACCGCGTGGTTATCTGCCCTCGGCAGCGGAAATAACGGCTGGCCTTCTCTGGCGACCAGTCGGCCGCGATGGAAAACCATGTTCACTGACAGGTTAGCCAGGTCATCAAGGGCCAGAATATTGGCGAAGTAGCCGGGAGCGATTGCCCCCAGACCGTCAAGGCGAAAATACTCCGCAGTATTGATGGTGGCCAGCTGGATAGCCCGCATCGGCTCAAGGCCGAGGCGGATTGCCTTGCGTACCACGGCATCGATGTCTCCATCGTGGAGCAGGTCGTATGCGCTGCGGTCGTCAACAACAAGGAGGCATCGCTTATAGGTCTTATCGGTGACCAGCGGCAGCAGGGCCTCCAGGTTCTTTTCCGAAGAGCCCTCCCGTATCATTATGAACATGCCCTTTTCCAGCTTTTCCCTGGCCTCTTCGAGGGCCACCGATTCGTGGTCGGAGCCTATGCCGGCGGCAACGTAGGCACTGAGGTCTTTTCCTCTGACGCCGGGGGCGTGCCCATCGATAATCTTCCCTTTGCTCAGGGCAATCTTGCGCAGCACCGTGGCATCGCCGTGGATGACCCCGGGAAAGTTCATAACCTCTCCCAGACCGATGGTCTCCCGCCAGCGTAAAATCTGGCGAACATCCTCGGGACTGATGCTGGCGCCCGATGTCTCAAGATGGGTCGCGGGCACGCAGGAAGGCGCCATCAGGAACAGGTCAAGGGGCAGCTGGCGGACGCGGTCAAGGACGTAACGCATCCCTTCCAGGCCGCAGACATTGGCGATTTCATGCAGGTCGGTCACGATAGCCGAGGTGCCCCGCGGTACTACCGCTTGCGCGTACTGGCCGATATCAAGCATCGAGCTTTCCAGGTGAACGTGGCCATTGATGAAGCCCGGGGCAAGGTACTTGCCGGAAACGTCTAATACCTGCTTTGCCTCGTGGTAGTCTCCTATCCCGGCAATGCGGTCACCACAGATGGCGACGTTTCCCGATATGACCTCACCGGTAAAGGTATTCACCACCCTGGCACTGGCGAGGATGAGGTCAGCCGGCTGGTCTCCCTTGGCCACGGCGATTAGTCTGGCTTGCCGGGTTATCATTGTGCTTCGCCCTCAAAATAGCAGATATCGGGCAGATTGCGGAATTTCTGGTTCGCGTCCAGTCCGTAGCCGACCAGGAACTTGTTGGGCACGGTAAAACCGATATAGTCAATGTGCACGGGAACTTCCCGCCGCGAGGGCTTGTCGGTGAGGGTGCAGAGCTTCAACGAGGCTGGTTTTTGCCTTTTGAGGTATTTGATGAGGAAGTCTGTGGTGAGCCCGGTATCCGCAATGTCCTCCACAATCAGCACATTCCGGTCCCGTACCGGCGTCTCCAGCTTCTTCACCACTTTTATTTTGCCTGAGGTCTGCGTGCTGCTGCCATAGCTGGATAGCCCGATAAAGTCCACCTCAAGCGGGAAATCGAGGTGACGGATGAGGTCGGCCAGAAATACGAACGAACCTCTGAGAATGCCCAGCAGAACAGGATTCTTGTTGCGGTAATCTTCGCTGATTTCGGAAGCGAGACGCCTGACAGCAGCCTCAATCTCCTGGCGGTTGATAAGTACGCGGAGCTCTGCTCTGAGATTCATATCTAGTTGAGATTATAAACCCAACCTGTTTACCTGTCCACCGTAAATCGGCGAGTCAGTTAGGCGCTTATTCGCCACCTGGCAAAATTCGGTTTCAAATTCAAACGTCAGTCAGTGACTGCTGATGACGCTATTCCCCATAAAACGTTTTAATCGTTAGGGCTGAGTACCGGTAGCCGCCTATTGATGATTAAATAGGGGCCGAGCCATGCCGACTCTAGCGTTTGCTCCTTATAACGAAGAACACTATAACCAGAACAACAACGACAGCAATTCCAACCCAGGTCAGCATTGATGGTTCCTCCTTTCAACTATGAATAGGAAAATCTCAACATATTACTGTACCAGACTGCAGTCTTTCAGAATGATGTTTCTCTCATAGCCAACGTACGTACCCTGAACTGTTCCCGCTTGCCCCTCAGTCAGGCGCGATAAATACGCACCGTGTTCGCGGTTGAATGTACAGCGGACCTGCCAGGTAGCCGGTCTTCCGGTAGCCATAAGAATGTAGAAAATATCCAGGTGGTCTTTGGCAAATATTTTATCCACGGTTCCGGTTACCTTGAGCAGCTTGTTTATTAATTTATTATTTGTGCCTGTCTTGTCCGAATTGAAAGCGGCATTCAGTTCTTCAACGGTTGCGCTAATGGTGCTGGTGGCGGGATCTGGTTCCAGGGGTGGGACAACTACCGGTGGCGGCGCTGGCACTGCCTCTACTTCAGGCTCGGCTTCTGCTACCGGCTCTGGATCTGGCTCTGCCTCTGCCTCTGGTTCCGGTGCAATTACCGGCTCCGGTGCTGGTTCCGCTTCTGCTTCTGGTACCGATAACTTTTCCGGTTCAGCTACGGGTTCGCTTTCCTCAACGGCCTCAGATTCAGGTTCTGGTTCGGGCGTTGGCATGGGCTCTTTCTCTATCTCAGCTTCAACTTCCGCTACCGGTTCAGATGGGGATAATGTCTCAGGTTCAGGTTCTGCTTCCGTTTGTGGTGGTGCCGGCGGCGGTTGCGGCTCTGGTGGTGGCGGAGGAGGAGGCGGTGGTGGAGGAGGTGGTGGCGCTGGTGCCACTTCAACTTCGGCAACCGGTGCTGGTGCCGGTTCGTCTTTCAAAACTGAACCCGGGTTGAACGTTTTCTCCTCTTGCAGCTCCAGATACGTCTTGGGTATTTTCTTAAAAGCGCCCGATAAAAGCGGATTACCGCACCACTGGCAAGCCCAGTCTTCTGTTCGGAGTGTATCCCGACCACAATTAGGACATTTTGGCATACAGGCCCTCTTTTCCACAGATTATACCATATTATATTCGGATGTAAACTAGCCGCTGGCCCTAGACTTTTGGCACGCAGCTACGGCTTTGTTCCGTGTGGTCAATTTGTAATATCTTTGGAACGTGTTCAGGGCACGATGGCCACTTTAGCCGCATTTTCGAGCCGACGACCTGTATAAATCAGATTATAAGAAGATGGAAAATCAGGCAAAAGGTATTGACAAAAGCCATAAGAGATGTTAAAAATATATAACGTTAGAAATATATAACCTTAAGGTGGCAGGATGAGAACGAAGAAAGTATTCTGGGCGGTTGCCATAACGGCACTTGTCGTGGCCATTATCCTCATCTCGCTGGAAGCGTACTACGTGGTGGTGGCATTTCTGGTCGGGCTTCTGCTTATGGGCCACCGTGAGCTGTGGTCGTTGCTCAGAAGACGGAAAATGCCGCCAATTGACGAACGGGTAAAGGAAAACACCAGTAAATCAGTGCGCAACGGGTTTATCTTTTTTACCGTGGCCACGGCATTTCTGATGTTGCCCTTCAGTGTCAGGCTGGTTGAAAAGCCAGATACGGTGCAGGTTCTGGGTGCCCTGTTTATCGCTGCCGGGGTGGTTTATCTGTTCTCCTATCTCTACTATGAGCGGGTAGAGCCACGACTTGATGAAAGAAGTATGAAATTATTCAAGACCTTTATATTAATTGCGGGCATATCACTCGGGGCGCTGGTCATCAGTATTTTCCTGCACAATGCCATTTCCGCTCTGGTTATGCACTTTCTGGGTAGCGAATTCGAGGAACCGGTATTCTTCATAGTGGCCACCATCATATGCCCGCTGGGCCTTGCGGTGGGAGTTATCGGCAGCCTGGTCATGTATTTCAAAGGCTTGTTCGGCACAACTGCCTGAAATAAGATAAGTCCATGCCTCAGCAATATCTCGGATGATGCCATCAGTTAATGAACGATGAAAACCAGGATTAAGGAATATCGAATCAGGCGTAGCTTGACCCAGGAGAGATTGGCCGAAATGGTCGGTGTGCGGCGGGAAACCATAATTTTTCTGGAGCAGGGCAAATACAATCCGTCGCTGCGGCTGGCCCACAACGTGGCCCGGGTACTGCAGGCCACGTTGGAGGAATTGTTCATCTTCGAAGACAAAAAGCTTGCTGAGGATTAAAGCGCGCCATTTTTATTGATAAAGCCGGAAAGTTTCCTATTGACAACACCACCATCATGGTATACTCTTATGCACAAAGTAAACGTACAGGAGGCTACCATGGAAAAATCATCTACCGGTCTCGATGAGAATGTTGCTGGACTTCTTTGCTATGTGCTGGGTTGGATAAGCGGGCTGGTCTTTATCCTGATCGAGCAGCAGAGCAAGTTCGTGCGCTACCATGCCATGCAGTCGATTTACGTTTTTGGCATCTACATGATTGCAAGCATTATAATTATGGCAATAACTGGTTGGATACCTATACTCGGTTTCATAGTTAATTTGGCACTTTGGCTAGCTGGTGTAGGACTTGCTGTATTCCTCATGATAAGGGCTTACCAGGGAGCAAAGCCCAAGGTACCCTGGGCGGGGGACCTGGCGGAAAAGTGGGTGCAGAAAAAGGGAGATTAACCCCCGGGCTGGTTTGAAAATAAAGAAGGGGAGGGAAAAAGCCCTCCCCTTCTTTTTAGACAGTATTAAAAACTAAAACGCTTAATCCATCTTCTTGAACCGGGTCTGCGGGGCCCCGCATACCGGGCACTTGTCCGGAGCGGCGCCCTCCACCGTGTAGCCGCAGACCTGGCAGACGAAAAAGGGCTTCTCTTCCAGTTTCTGGTTGCCTTCAAGCGCCTTCAACGCTTTCTCGTACAGCGCATGGTGGATTTTCTCCACCCTGTTGGCGAAGTCGAAGGTTACTTCCGCCCTCTTGACGCCCTCGGACCTGGCCTGCTCGATGAATTCCGGGTACATTTTGGTGAATTCGTAATGCTCCCCACCGATGGCTTCTTCAAGGTTTTCTCTGGTGGACTTGATATTGCCCGACGTACTGAGGTGGTTGCGGGCGTGTACCGTCTCGGCTTCAGCCACCGCCCGGAAAAGCCGGGCTATCTGCGGGTGGCCATCTTTCTCCGCCTTCTCGGCAAAGAATAAATAACTTCGGTTGGCCTGGCTCTCACCAGCAAATGCCGCCTGCAAATTATCCTGAGCGCTGCTCATATACATGACCTCCTCGTCCGCTTTCTTTAAATAATGCTAATAAACAATTATATCATTTATATATTTATAGAAAAAATGCCTTGATGGTGCGGAGCGTGGCTATAGTCCGGCGTCACGTTCTCGCCCACAATTGTCAGCCTTGACCGATTAGCCTCCTTTGTTAGTTTCCAAGTCCCAGTACGCTTCGACGTTACCCTTGG
This sequence comes from Dehalococcoidales bacterium, assembly GCA_016783105.1. The sequence continues at coordinate 6,761 of JADHXF010000067.1, forward strand.
GTTTACCAGTCATATAGTCTGTTTCGGTGTAGGACCAGTCAATTCTGCCGTATCTCAGCGAGACCTCTTCAACGGGCCGGGCTGAATCTTGAGAAGCGCCACTCTGTGAAATTGAGCTTACAATGACATCAGTCAGCGTATATTGCATGTACTTTTCTGAGGTATCCGCGCGGCAGACTTCAATAACCACTTCAGTGATATGTGTCCCGTTGCAGCAGAACAGGGCCAGTTTTGGTGACGATTTATCTAGTTCCTTGGTAATTGTGAAGTCCATGTGTTCGCTTCGTTCAGTCGAACGAGTGATACCTGATGTTCCGGCTGGCTGCGAAATGCCATGACTGAATGACAGGACATCAATCCAGTCAGCGTGTTTATCGTCTATTGATTCACCTGAAATGCCAGCAATATTTAAAAATAGCTTGTTACCACCACCATCAGTCGTCGTGGAAACCTGTGGTTTTACTATGCCGTTGCCAGGAGGCTTTTCTTCAGCGGGTGGTGATGGTGGTGACGGAAGTGGCGTTGGTACAGGTGGCGCTGGTGCTGGAGAAGGCGGTGCTTGTGGCTTAACAGGGGGTTGTACTGGTGTGGCAGGTGTTTCTTCGGGTGTTGCCGGTTGGGCTGGCTGGGCAGGAGAAGGTGCGGGCAATCCAGTGCAGGACAAAAGCAGTATTGCCGCACTGATGACTATGGCGAGCAGTAGAAACGTGATTTTCTTCCCTGGAATGAAGAACTTTGATAACATGACTAACCTCCTTACCTTATTAAAACTGGTAACTTAAATTATAGGGTAATAATGCAAACTGTCAATAGATGCGGGAAATGGTATTATTTGCATTTGGTTGTTTCATCGTTTCACCTTTGATATAATGCGGCTGGGATGAGCATACTTAAAAAGTCTACGATTAGCCTTTTTAATTACTGGGTTGAAAGACACATCAAGCGTATCCTTTTGGGATGGGTTGCTATCACAGTCGTTGAAATAGTGAGCCACTTCTTCTGGGGTGATTGGAATACGGTTCAAGAGATAGTTAAGTGGGTTTGGATTATATACTCTGCATTTACTTTGTATAGTGCTTTGCTCTGGACTTTCAAACACATGCGTATTTATTGGTAGTTTTTTTAATATCTTTACGGCCAAAAAAGCAATAGTATCTAATGCATAAAGCAATAATGGAACAATCAGATAATTACCTGCTATAAGCCCTATTACTATAGTTCCTATTATTGAAGTAAATGCGATAAATCCATTCATTTCTAGCACAACCTTATAGCCTCCTGCCTGTAAATTTATCTTTAACACTACTACTTTCTCTGGGCGGGCGTGGCTGACGTGGGATTAGCTTGCGTGGTCTGCCTATGTGCGTTTTCTCCATACGCATAGTGCCACGTTTAACGTGCGA
>JADHXF010000068.1 GCA_016783105.1 Dehalococcoidales bacterium
GTTGTGCTCCATCGACCTTAAATCATAGCCTTCCAGCATATTCAGGGCGAGCAGCGTTACCAGCCCCTGCCCGTTCGGCGGGCATTCAAATACATCGTAACCACGGTAATTGGCACTGATAGGCGTTACCCATTCGGAGGTATGGTCGTTCAGGTCTTTCATGGCAATAAGCCCACCGTGCTGCTGGGAGCAGGCGACAATCGCCTCGGCGATTTCGCCCCGGTAGAAGACATCACGCCCTTCCCGCGCAATCTTTTTCAGGGTATTCGCCAGGTCAGGCTGCACAAACACCTCGCCGGCTTCAGGTGCCCGCCCTCCAGGCAGATAGGTCCGGACAGCGGCAGTATCCTTTTCCAGCTTTGGCTGGCTGACCTGCCACCAGTGGGCAATTGTTTCCGTAACCGGATACCCGTCTTCAGCAAAGGCAATCGCTGGAGACAACACCTGCTCCAAACTCATCGTGCCACAGGAATCAAGCAGGGTGCACCAGCCATCCAGAGTCCCGGGGATGGTAACGGTATGAATCCCCGTTTCCGGCATTTTCGGGAAGCCCAGTTCCCTCATTTTCTCCAGGCTGGCGGCATACGGGGCTCGCCCGCTGGCGTTCAGGGCTTTCACTTCCCCCTCTTTATGGAGAAATACCAGGGCAAAGAGGTCGCCGCCCAGACCGGTCATCATCGGCTCAACCACGTTCAGGGCGGCGGCGGTGGCGATGGCGGCGTCGATGGCATTGCCACCTTTCTGGAGTATGCTCACACCGGCCTGTGTTGCCAGAGACTGGCTTGAAGCCACCATACCACCCCTGCTCATCACCACGGCACGACGGGACGGAAACGCGTATTTCATACACTCACCTCTTTTCTCTTTTATCAGGCCAAATAGCGCCAATATCTATAATACCATCGTCGTTGCACCGTTTCCAAAGACCAATAATCTCAATGCCTATGGAAATCGGGGGCTGATTGGGCTAGAATAGGAAGCGGCTATTAATGAAATAAGTGTAAAGGAGTGGATATGCCGGAGTTATCAGAAAAGGAAATGCTGGAAAAGTTACGCGGCTTCGATACTCCCTCAATCACCAATATCGTTGCCACGTATCCGACCAACCCCCTCTGCCTGGGGCTTTACGAGCCCTGGCGTGAGAACTGGTACACCGACCAATCAGTCCGTTGCCCTTTCCCTGAACTCGGAGCGCGGATTGGCTACGCCGTCACGGTAGCCTTTGCCCTGCCCAATCCCAGCTACAAGCGCTGGTCAATCATCGACCTGTTTGAAATCATCGCCAGCGCAAATAAGCCCTCTATCCTCGTCATCAAGCAGGAGTTTCCGCCTGAGATACAACCCAAAGTGGGGCTGGCCGGAGGCCAGATGACCACCGCTCTCAAAGCCTGCGGGGTGGTGGGAGTGGTCACCAACGGCCCGACGAGGGACATCGATGAGATACGGCCCCTGGAAATACAATACCTTACCAGCGGCGTAACGCCGGGGCATGGTGAAATGGCAATCAGCGCCATCAACGTGCCGGTATCGGTCGCGGCGATGGATGTTGCTCCCGGCGAGATAGTTCACATGGACGAAAACGGTGCCGTCAAGTTCCCGGCAGATAAACTGGCCGACATCTGCCAGAACATCGATGCCTTTACCGCCAAAGAGAAAGAACGCGCCGCCAACGTGCTGGCGTCAAAAACGTTCGCCCAGATAAAAGCGGCCTGGAAACGGGAAGACCTGCCGGGCTAAACCAGCTTGGTGTCCTGCAGGATTTCCGCCATCCACTGTGCCGCCTTGCCCACGATGTCCGGGCAGTAAATGTCATGGGCGCCGGCATTGTGGAATTTTTCAGCCTCCTGCTTGTCCGCCAGATAATAGGGCCGGCCCATCACCTTGGTCTGGATATTGCGGCAGATGATGGAGCCATACTCGTCGATGAATTTCTGGCGTAACTTTCCCGCCAGTTCATGGGTCTGGTAACGAACGCCTTCGGGGTCGTCGAATTTGTCCCGCTCCCGGCCCACAATATAGCCCAGAACCATCAGAGCGCCAACGTAAGCACCGCAGCCTCCGTCTGTGCTCAATGCCGAGCCGCCGGAAAGACCAGTGGCCGCCTTGAATATATCGTCGTTCCTGATGTCGAAAACATCCTGAAGCGCGGCGATAGCACACTGGCTGCAGCCACGATACGTTTTCTCGTAGTAGTGACCACGCTCATAGGCTTTTTCGGCAACGCTTTCTGCCATAAATCTGACCTCCCTAGTATGTATTTGCTATTAATGACTCAGAATACAGACCGAGCCTATTGTAGCAGCCACATCCATTGTTATCAAGACATGGCTTGTTATCTCTGCCTCGGCTCGCTGAAGTGGGGTCGATACGGCGCGGCGGCCACAATTACCTCCACGCTGACCCCGGTGGCACTCTCCACCCTGCCGGCTATTTCTTTCAGTTTTTCCGCCGGAACCTCGCGCAGCGCGGAAGCGGCGGACGGGCGGTGGAGGGAGTAAATCTGGGCTTTTATCGGCTTTATTTCACCAACGCGCTCGACCCACGAGTCTATTTCCCGCTGGCCGATATTCTGAAAAGCCCCATCGACGAACATGGTTTGCAGGGTAACGTTCGGCATGGATTTCAGGCTCTCCAGTATTGCCTGATAGTCGACCTGCGGGCAGGGGCGGTTTATCTCCTGAAAAGTCTCTATATTGCCTGCGTCCAGCTTCATTATCTTGAAGTCCAGCTTCCCCAATGCCTTGCGCACCTTCTCTATGGTTGCCGCTGAGGAATTGGTCAGCACCCCGATACGGGCGGCGGGGCAATATTTATTCTTCAGCGCCCCGGCGATATCCACCAGCTCGGCGAACTGAGGGTGCAGGGTCGACTCGCCATTGCCGGAGAACGTGATATTGTCTATTCCCTCGTTCTTCTGCTCCACGAGGACGCGCTCCAGCGTGCTGGCGAAATCATCCGCGGTGGGAAAATCCTTCTCGCACTGCGCGGTGTCAAGCGTGGTGACATCGGTCCAGCCATACTGGCAGTACACGCAGTTGAACGAGCAAAGTTTATAGCGCACCGGGGAAAGATTTAATCCAAGCGACCGCCCCAGTCGCCGCGAATTCACCGGGCCATAAATGATGCCCGATTTTAATGGAATACCCTGTTTCATTGCATGCTGCTCAGGTATATCAATACCCCAATTACCATAAACGATTGCGATAACCCTGTCAAACCGATTTCACTTCGTTCCCAGATACTTCGGCGTTTGCCTGAGCACGATGAATATTCCGGCCAGAATAAGGACGCCGCCGATGAGCTCTTTAACCGTTGGCACCTCGTCCAGGATGAAGTAGCCCAGCAGCGTTGCCCCCACCGGCTCGCCGAGAATGGCCACCGACACCAAGGTTACCGGTATCAGCCGCAGCGCCAGATTGAAGCTGGAGTGTCCGATAAGCTGCGGGACGACCGCCAGCAGGGCCATCATCAGATAGGTCTTGCCTGAATAACCCGTGAAAGAGTAACCAAAGCCAACCGTCGCCAGCAGTAATATAATCGCCGCGCCGGTATATATCATGGTCAGGTAAGGCATAATCTCAATTCTATTCTTCAGATACCCGCCAAGGATAAGGTAACCGCCCATGGCGAAACCGGCGATGAGGGCCAGCACGTCTCCCAGAATATACTGCTGGCCAAAGTCAAAACCGCCGTAATTGATGAGCACCACGCCGGCGAAAGCGAGCGCCATACCACCGATGGTCAGCCTGTTCAGCACCTCATGCCAGAGAAAGTAGGAGATGACGGCTACAAACGCCGGGTGGCAGGTCACCAGAATGACGGAACTGGCAATGGAGGTATAGCTGAGCGAGGTTATCCAGAGAGCGAAGTGCAGCGCCAGGAAGAAGCTGGAGAGCAGTAGCAGCAGGCTATCGCGCCCGGACAGTCGCTTCAAGCTCGGAACCGTCTTTTTATATGTCAGCAGGATGAGGACAAGCGAGGCTATGGTCAAACGATAGGCGGCAATAACCAGCGGCGGCGCCTCCGCCAGGCGAATAAATATCGCCGCGAAGGAAACTGACACCACCCCGACCAGCAGGACAAGATACGCTTTCACTTTGACAAACCGGCAGTTTATTCCTGTTACCCAAATCCTATTGATGAAGCGCTGCTTTGTCAATACAGGCGGACCGGTAATTGCTACGCTGCGCCGATTGTGCTACACTTGATAACTGATTTTTCAAGTATTCTGACATCCACACGGGGGAGGTCTGTATTATGGATAAGCGAATTCGTATCAAAGCAGGGTCGGTAGAAGCGCTGGCGGAGCTGAATGACACGGCAACCGCCCAGGCGATCTGGGACGCTCTGCCCATCAAGGGACGCGCCAATACCTGGGGAGACGAAATATATTTCGGCATTCCGCTCAGCATTGCCCAGGAGAAAGGACAGGACCTGGTGGAAGTTGGCGACCTGGGCTACTGGCCGCCGGGACAGGGCTTCTGTATCTTTTTTGGCCCCACGCCGATGAGCGAAGGGGACAAGCCCCGACCCGCCAGCCCGGTCACCGTTTTTGGTCAGGTCACCGGCGACGCTACGGTGTTCAAACAGGTTGACCCGGGCACCGAGGTGACCATCGACAAGGAAAGCTAATAACGGCGTAGAACGTAAGGAGGCCGCATCTTGAGCAGCAACGATACCCGCTTCAAAGTGGTCTTACCTCTGGCACCCGCTGGGGAATCGGAAAAATATCCGCAGAAGTTCCGTGAGCTGGGGGCTGAGTTCGCTGGCCAGCACTGCGACAGCGATGATGATTTCATCGCTCTGGCCAGGGATGCCGATGCCATAATCACCGTGGGCAGCCTTCGCCCCGTGCCCCAAAATATTATTGAACAGCTGGAAACCTGCCGGCTTATCAGCAATACCCAGATTGGCTATGACAGTATCGATACCGCCGCCGCAGCCGAGCGCGGGATACTGGTGACCAACGTGCCCGACTACTGCGTGGGAGAGGTGTCTGACCATGCCATGGCACTTATCCTGGCCTGTACCCGCAAAGTCGTCCATCTGGATAGAGCCGTTAAAAAAGGCCAGTGGGGGCTTTCCGCCAGCGGCATTGAAATTCAACAGCGCCTGTGGCCGACCATGACCCAGCTGGAAGGCCAGACGCTCGGCCTTTTCGGTTTCGGCAGAGTAGGACGGGCGCTGGTACCCAAAGCCAGGGGATTCGGTCTGCGCGTCATCGCCCACGACCCGTATATAGCCCCGGAGGTTGCCCGGCAGATGGGCGTGGAGACGGTAGACTGGAAGAGCCTGCTCCACGAGTCCGACTTCATCTCCATACATGCGGCGTTAACCGCAGAGACCAAACGTATCTTCGGCCATGATGCGTTCCAGGAAATGAAACCGACGGCCTGCCTGATAAACACCGCTCGCGGCGGCTTCGTTGACGAAGCGGCTCTTTGCCAGGCCCTGAAAGAAGGGGCGCTGGCCATGGCGGCGCTGGACGTGATGGACCCTGAACCCCCCGACCCCCACAACCCCCTCTTCACGCTGGATAATTTCATCAGCACCGCGCATTCGGCCTTCTTCTCCCCGGCTTCCGAGGCGGAACGCTGGCACCGCCCCGTTGAGGAAGTAGCGAGAATAATGCGCGGGGAATGGCCGAAAGCCATCGTCAATCCTCAGGCTAAAGAAAAGTACACCGCCCGATGGGGCCAGATGAAAGAGCCGGGTTAAAAAATCACCCGCGTTTTCCCCAGAGCAATGCCGAGGAAACAAGGGCAACGGCAACCATGGTAAGCGCTACCCAGGATAACGTCATATAGAACTGGTAAGTGTCAATGAGGTAGCCGAGCAGAAGCGTAATCGCCGGTCCCCCGCGACTGCCCATATAGTAAATGCCGAGCACCGTGGAGCGTTTCTGCGGCGAAACGTGGCTGATGATGTAAGACTCCACCACCGGCATGCCAACGTGCATCGCGGTGCCCATTAGAAGCAGCACGGCATAGAGACTGAAACCCAGGGATACATAATTTAAAAGGTAAATAGCCGGTCCGGCGATAAGCCCGACGGCGATTATCACCGGTATTCGCCCCAAACGGTCAGAGAGAAAACCGCCAAGAGGACCACCCCAGATGCCCCCAAAGAAGGCGACGGATAACAGAGCTGCTCCCGTCTCCTTGCTGGCGCCCAGAACGTCAACCGCGTAGAGCGAGACGAACTGGAGCGTGGAATAAATCAGAACCATGCTGGCGATGCCTATCGCGATAAAAGCCGACAGTCGGCGCAGGTCGACCGGTTCCGACGGCTTTACTGCGGCAGCATCTACCGCTTTCTTCCGGGCTACGTTGGCATAGCCCATACGCCCCAGAAGTATGTAGAATAATATGCCGAAGGCAATGGCCGGAATCGATATGGCAAGAAACGTGCCACGCCAGCCCAGAACACTGGCAAGTCCAGCCGCAATGAGCGGCGCCAGGAAAAAGCTCCCCGTGCCCCCTATCTGGTGGATGCCGAGCGCTTTGCCCCGGTTCTCTGGACTGACTGAGGCGGAGACCAGCGGCGATGCCGCGGGATGGTAGCCGCCCCCCGCTAATCCCAGGATGACCAGAAAAAGCGCCAGGACAATATAGCTTGGAGTAAGACCTACCAGCAGCCCGGCCACCGCCACACCGGCAACACCAACGGTGAGCATGATGCGGGGGCCAAGACGGTCAGCTGCCCAGCCAGCGGGGAGCTGGCTGATGCCGTAAGCAATATTGTAGGCAAAGAGCAATCCACCTACCTGAGTATACGAGAGGGAAAAATCGCTACGAATGAAGGGGAGAAGTGGCGACAGCAATGCCATCATCAGGTGGTGCCCGAAGTGAGCGAGCACTAAGAGGGGCAACAACCCGGTCAGGAATGTCAGAACTCTGCGTTTATCTATAATCGTATCCCTTCGTCGCACCCGTCTCTTCAGTGCCTGCGGTCAGCCCAGAATTATACCTCTTTCCCTGCCGGAATGACAAGGAAAAATACCCGCGGCAAACGTTAACGATTATCTTTTAATAACCGCCCCGGCTTTTTTCAGCATAAGTGTCAGCGCCATGGCAGTAAAGCTGGTAGCCGCAGCGATGGTAAAAGCCAGCTGGTAACTTTTCGTTACATCAAATATCTGGCCGCCCGCCCAGGCACCGAAAGCACCGCCGATAGTGGCGCCGAGAACAGTCACGCCGACCAGAGTGGCCACAGCACGCATTCCGAAGAATCGCTCCACCAGGACTGGCATCTGCGGCACTTCCCCGCCATAGGCAAAGCCAAAAACAAGGGCAAAAAGGTAAAACATCCACGGCTCCCGGGCAAAGACGAGGAAAATTAAAGTGGTCATCATTATTGCGCAGCATATAACCAGGGCGGTATTGGCACCAATGCGGTCGGAGGCGCCACCCATGGTTATTCGGCCGACAAAGCTACCAATACCGATGATGCTGATGAACGTGGCCGCATACAGCGCTGCAATCCCGATGTCAGTCGCGTAGTTCACTAGGTGCACCATTACCATTTGCAGGCAAAAATTGAACAGAAAAAAGATAATAAAGAGCATCCACAGCGGTTTATACCGTGCCGCCGCCCTCAAATTGATACCTGTTTCGGCAGTATTCGCTTCCAGCTGCTCCATTCCCTTGACTGATGTCATGACTTCATCGGAGCCGTAAGGTCGAAGCCCTTTCTCCGCCGGGTCACGCCGCAGCAGAAGAGCGCACGGAATCATAATCGCCCAGGCCGCTACGGCAAGAACCAGATACGCTGTTGACCAGCCGAAAGCAGTGATGAGACGCTCAGCTACCGGGGCCAGAAGCATGGTACCCAACCCGGAACCACTGGCGACAACGCCCAGAGCCAGTCCGCGGCGCTTGATAAACCAGCGAGCGGTGGTTGCCATAGTGGTGATAAAACCGGCGCCTGCGCCTATGCCAAAGATAACT
>JADHXF010000002.1 GCA_016783105.1 Dehalococcoidales bacterium
AAAAGACCTTCAAGGAAGCCGTGTGTTTCCCCGTGCCCCATGAAGGCGTCAAAGTGCCCGGTCACGTTCCAGAGCCCGGAAAAGATGGAAAGCGCGGCCAGAATTATCAGGGGTATGGTCATCACCCTGGGTGACTCGTGGGGCTGGCCGTGGTGGCTCTCATGTCCATGAGTGTTCGGCTCACCACCCCGGTACTCCCCGCCGAAGGTCATGAACACGGCGCGGAACATGTAGAACGCGGTCATGAACACCGTAATCATTGCCAGGTAGAAAAGCACGGGCTGGCTTTCAAAGGCACTGATGACAATCTCGTCCTTGCTCCAGAAACCGGAGAGCGGCCAGATGCCGGCGATGCTCAGCGAGGCGATGACAAAAGTGGCATAGGTCCAGGGCATGTACTTTTTCAGGCCACCCATCAGGCGCATGTCAAAGGTGCCCGTGGCGTGGTTGACGCTGCCCGAACCGAGGAACAGAAGTGCCTTGAAGAAGGCATGGTTGAACAGGTGCCAGATGCCGATGGCCACCCCGCCCGCGCCGAGACCCAGCATCATGTAGCCGAGCTGGCTGATGGTGGAGTAGGCCAGCACCCGCTTGATATCGTTCATCACCAGCCCCATGGAGGCGGCGAAAATGGCGGTAATCCCGCCGATTATAGCCACCGTGGTCAGGGCCTCTGTTGAGTGCTCGAAGAGGGGGAACATGCGGGCCACCAGGAAGACACCAGCGGCGACCATCGTAGCCGCGTGGATTAAAGCGCTGACCGGCGTCGGCCCTTCCATGGCGTCGGGCAGCCAGACGTGGAGCGGGAACTGGGCCGACTTGCCCATCGCGCCGGCGAAGATGCCGATGGCGGCCCAGGTGAGCACAGTGCCCGCCAGTGCCCCGGCGATGGCCAGCTCGTGAAGCTTGTGAATATCAAAGGTGCCCGTGTTCAGGTAAAGCAGTAGTATACCGGCCAGGAAACCGAAGTCGCCCAGCCGCGTAACGATGAAAGCCTTCTTGGCGGCATCAGCGGCGGAAGGACGATGGAACCAGAAGCCGATGAGGAGATAGGAGCAAAGCCCCACCATCTCCCAGAAGACGAACAGGAAAAGTAAATTGGATGCCATCACCAGGCCAATCATCGAGGCGGTGAAAAGCGACATCCAGGCATAGTAGCGGTGGTAGCCGGGGTCGCCGTGCATGTAGCCCTGAGAGTAAATCTGCACCATCAGGCTGACCACGGTGACCACGATGAGCATCACCGCCGTCAGCGAATCCATTATCAGGCCCAGGCTAATGGTCACCCCGTCCTCGATGACCACCCAGGTAATGTCAGGGATGGGTATCTCGTGGTGTGATGAGGCCATCACCGCAAAGAGTGCCCATATGGAGAGGGCCAGCGAACCACCAATGGCGGCGATGGTAATGTAGCCGGCTATCCTTGATTCCGGCCGGACAAAGGGCCGGATGAAAAACCCGATAATGACAAACGAGAAGAGCGGGAGCAGGAATATCAGCCAGACCATCTGGTGCGGTATCATAGCTTCCTCAGCACGTCCCTGATGACGTGTTCTTTATCTCTGGGCACCAGGACGGAGTATTCGGCAAACTCCTGGCCGACGGGTATGCCAGAGGCTGGCAGGATGCGGGCGGGAACTCCTTCTCCCTCAAAGAGCTCCTTCCACATCTCGGCGACCATCAGGCTTCTGGCTTTTTTAACTTCTACCCACATCTTGTTACCACTTCAATAAATCGATTTTACTGACATCAATATCTTCAAGACCGCGGTAGATGGCGAAGATAATCGCCAGGCCAACGGCCACCTCGGCCGCGGCCACCACGATGACGAAGATGGCAAAGACCTGCCCGGTGAGCATGGCCGGCACCACGTAGCGCGAGAACGCCACCAGCGTGATATTGACCGCGTTGAGCATAAGCTCCACGCACATCAGGATAATGACGGCATTGCGCTTGGCCAGCACACCGTAAAATCCGATGGAGAACAGGATGGCGGACAGTATCAAATAATGTTGCAGGCCTATAACCATTTGCTTACTTCTCCTTGGCCAGGACAATCGCGCCCAGAATGGCGGAAAGCAATAATACCGCGGCAATCTCCACCGGCAGTAGATAACCACCCTCGCCGAAAAGGCTATTGGCCAGCGCGGCGGTGGTCGGTGCTGTTGGTGGTATGCTTGATATCTGCCACGGCGTGTTAATCAACGTCAGGACGAGCACTTCCAGAAACAGGATGGCAACGATGAAAGCCGGTATCTGAAATCGACTATTCGGGCTGCCCTGCTGCACTTCTCTGGTCATCATGATGGCCAGGATAATCAGCACCGATATGGCGCCCACGTAGACCAGAATCTGAACTGCCGCCAGAAAATCGGCGCTGAGGGTGACGTACAGTCCGGCCACCGTCAGGAAGCACAGTATCAAAGAGAGCGCTGCCCGGAACACGTTCCGCAGCAATACGACCCCTAGCGCCGCCATAACGCCGACAACCGCCAGTATCCAGAAAGAGATAGCCAGTCCCATCACCGTTTCTCCGTAATTTTCTCTACCAGCAGGGTCTGCTCGGGTAATTTTTCCGCTTTATCCGGATAGAAATAGCCGCTCACTTTACGCTCCGGTGTTTCCAGCATGTCATCTTTACTCTGCACCAGTTCGCCGCGGTGGTATCTGGCGCACTCAAAGGCGTGGCTGAAGTACAGCGCCTGATACGGGCAGGATTCAATACACAGGCCACAGTTGATGCAGTAACCGGTATCCACCTGGTATTTATCAACAACGTATTTGTTCTCTGTCATATCGGTCGAGGTGACGATTTCGATGGCACCCTGAGGACAGGTCTTGGCGCAGGTGCCGCAGCCGGTGCATTTATTTCGATTCCAGACGAGCTCATTGCCCCGGAACCGCCTCGAGATATTGAGTCGCTGCTCCGGGTACTGACTGACCGTAGGATGACGGAACAGGTGCCTGATGGTTACCGTCAGGCCCTTGGCGATGCCGATTCCATACCGTTCAAACTTCAATTCTACCCCGTCCTAATTTAAAGAAGAATTTCGACCATACCAGAACTAATATCGCCATAACGGCGAAGTTGACAATAATCATTGCCCAGGCCAGCTCGGCAGGCCAGCCGGCCAGCACCTGCAGGGCGGTGATGAACAGGTTGATGATTGACAAGGGGAAGAGGAACTTCCAGGCGAAGGCCATCAGCTGGTCGATTCTGATTCTGGGCAGCGTGGTGCGTGTCCACACCATGAGGAAGAAGACGAGGATAATTTTGACCACGAACCAGAGCCACGGTGGCAGTAACGGGCCTCTCCAGCCGCCGAGGAAGAGGGTGGTGATGATGGCGGAGATGGCTACCGCCTCAGCGTACTCCACCAGATAGAACATGGCGAATTTCATGCCCGAGTACTCGGTGTGGAAGCCGGCCACAATCTCGGAATCGGCCTCCATGAGGTCGAACGGGCTGCGGTTGATTTCAGCGCAGCCGGCGGCGAAGAAGAGCAGGAAGCCCAGCGGCTGGAGCAGGATGAAGGGAACATCCTGGGCCACCACCATCTGGTTCAGTGATAGTGAGCCGGCAATGAGCACCACGCCGACAACAGCCAGCACCAGCGGGATTTCGTAGCTGACGACAGCGGCCACGTTGCGCATGGCGCCGAGCAGGGAATACTTGTTGCTTGAGCCCCACCCGGCCATGAAAATGCCTACCGTGGACACCGAGCTGATGGCCACCACGTAGAGTATACCGATATTAAGGTCGGCCAGCAGGGCTCCATTTGCAAAGGGTACCACGGCGAAAATCATCAGCGCCGGGGCGAAGGCAACCACCGGGGCCAGCCAGTGAACGAGCTTGTCGGCGGCATCGGGCACAATGTTCTCTTTGAGCAGCACTTTGATGGCGTCGGCAACGGGCTGGAGGAGGCCAAAAGGACCGGTGCGGTTTGGCCCGAGGCGCGACTGCATCCGGCCCATACCCCGCCGCTCGATGTAGATGACGCCCATTACCATGGTCAGAACAAAGCCGATGATGACCACGGTGAAGAAGAGCCAGTGCCACCAGAAACCGCCCGGCCAGTCCGGGGGGATGGACTGAAAATTGGCCAGATTATAAATATTAAGCTCTGCTGTTGCCATTAACGGTCAATCTCACCCACGGTAATATCCATGCTGCCGAAAATTATGATTAAGTCAGCTATCTTCCAGCCGCGTACCATGTCGCGCAGTGCCGTCAGGTTAATCAGGCTTGGCGGGCGGATATGACAGCGGTAGGGAGCGATGGAGTTATCGGACACCAGGTAGAAACCGAGTTCGCCTTTGGGCACCTCGATACGGCCATAGGCTTCCCCGGCCGGTGGTCGGATAAGCTGGGGCAACTCGGCGCGAACGGGACCGGACGGTATCTGCTCCATCGCCTGTTTTATAATGCGCAGGCTCTGTCGCATCTCATCGACCCTCTGGCGGTAGCGGTCATAGCAGTCGCCGGTGGTCTGCGTTGGTATATCAAAGTCAAAGCGGTCGTAGATGGAGTAGGGGTCGGCTTTGCGGATATCCCAGTTCACGCCGCTGGCACGTAATACCGGGCCACTCGCCGAGCAGTTTATGGCCTGTTCTCCGGTCAGAATGCCGACGCCTTTGGCGCGGGCAATCAGTATTTCGTTCTGCATCAGAAGGCGGTCATACTCATCCATGAAGCGCGGTATCATGTCCATGAACTTGCGCAGGGCGGGCATGAACTCCTCGGGCAGGTCCTGGCTGACGCCGCCCACGCGCATGTAGTTATAGGTGAGCCGCTGGCCGCTGACCATCTCGAAAAGGTCAACTATTCGCTCCCGCTCCCGGAACATGTAGAGGAATGGGGTAAAGTAAGCACCGCAGTCGTTCAAAAAGGCACCAACGGCAATCAGGAGAGCCGCGATACGCTGCAATTCAGCGATGATAACCCGTATGTATTCGGCACGTTCCGGAACCTTGACGCCTGCCAGCTTCTCCACGGCGAGGCAGTAGGCAAAGTTGTTGCTCATCGATGAGATATAATCGAGCCGGTCGGTGAGCGGGATGATGCCGGTGTAGGTTCTCTGCTCGGCCAGTTTCTCTATACCCCGGTGCAGGTAGCCAAAAACGGGCTCAATATCGACCACCACCTCACCATCAAGCGTCACCCGCATGCGGAACACGCCGTGAGTGCTGGGATGCACCGGCCCCATATTGAGCACAAAAGGTTCGGTACGCACTGCCATTACATAAAGTCCTTCCGCAGGGGATGTCCCTCAAAACCTTCCCAGAGGAAAATGCGCTTCATGTTCGGGTGGCTTTCAAATTTTATGCCAAAGAGGTCGTAAATTTCCCGCTCCTGAAAATCAGCCCCCTGCCAAAGGCCCACCACCGAAGGCAAAACAGCGTTCTCGCGGTCGTAGCACCGGGTCTTGATGGTCAGGCTGTGGTTATGTTCCAGGGAACTGAGCAGGTAGACGACCTCAAAGTGGTCATAGTAATCGACAGCGGTGACAAAGTTGAGATAGTCGAAGTCCAGGCCGTCGGTTTCTTTCAGAAAACGGGCGACGTCTGGAAGCTGGTCGCTTTTCACCACCAGGTTTTCCTGGCTGGATTCAACCAGGCTGCCGGGGAATTTTCCTTCTATTTTAAGGGCAACTTCCTTACCGGAAAGGGAAACCGTCATCTCTCGAGCAACTTTCTCATATCAATGTTTTTTCGCCGCGCAATCTTTTTCTGCAACATCTGGATTCCGTAAATGAGGGCTTCGGGGCGGGGAGGGCAACCCGGAACATATACGTCTACGGGAATGATACGGTTATAGCCCGGCACCACCGCGTATGACGCCGAGGCGAAAATGCCGCCGCTGATGGCGCAGGCGCCCATGGCGATGACCCACTTTGGCTCCGCCATCTGGTTATAAATACGCCTCACGTTCGGCGCCATTTTCCACGTCAGGGTGCCGGCGGTAATCATCAGGTCAGCCTGGCGGGGAGAGGCGCGCAGTATTTCCATACCGAAACGCGCCAGGTCAAAGCGCGGGCCGTTGGCGGCAATCATCTCAAAGGCACAGCAGGCGGGAAAGCAGATGGCCGTCCAGAGCGAAGAGCGCCGCCCCCAGTTAATCAGCGCATCCACCGAGGTCAGCAAAATGTTTTGCTCCAGCTTCTCGTCAAGCCACTGGCCAGGGTCAGAAATCGGTTGCTGGCTGTTCGCCTTCAGGTCTTCAATAACCTGACCCTCTTCCCGGTCCAGCTCTATATCTGGATAAATATATTTTCCGGCAGGCTTTATTTCCATTCCAGAACCTTCTTTTTCCAGGCGTAAACGTAGCCGACCAGTATAATGGCGACCAGTATCATTACGGCCACAAAACTCGCCATGCCCAGCGCTCTCAGGTTGACCGCCCAGGGGTACAGAAATACCACCAGCACATCAAGGGCCAGAAATATCAGAGCATAGAAATAATAATGGAAGTTGAACTGGACCCATGTCTTGCCGATGGTTTCCATACCGCATTCAAAGATGGAATTCTTGATGGGGTTGGGGTTATGGGGGACGATTTTGAGGAATCTGAGGGCGATGGGAATAATTACCATGAAAAGAGTGAATAGAACAGCTGCGATGAGAAACAATCCAATGTAGCCATAGTTCGTGAGCAACTACACGCCTCGCAATGGAAAATTTATTTGTCGTAGTATAGCACAATCGTTTTTCATAAGGCAAGTTATTTTGGGAAGTAGCTCTTTTTCAGGTTCAATTCCGGAAAATTAAAAGAACTACGGCGGTAATGGAGGTGATGAAGGAGGTAATAGCGGTACCCATAAATACTTTCACCAGAATACTTCTTACCATCTCAAGGGTCTCATAGGGCCAGTTGAGTTGCTCAATAAGAGGATTAAACCAGCCCTGCCCGATCATGAATACAATGATGGTTAAGAAGGCGGAGACGAAGAAAATATAAAGTATTACCTTGAAAATGGTATTCCCCGTATCTTTAACCTCGTTTGTCATGTCACATCACCTGATGAAAGTGTAAACGAAGTATAAAACGCGCTTCATGCTATGTCAACAGTAACCGGGTAGAAAAAATCTGACGAGCGCCAGCACCGTGTTAAAATTGACATCGCTTCACCCCTTTTGTAAACTGACTTCGTCTGAACATTAACCCGCCGCTATTTTCATTAGGAGCGATATAACCATGTCGATAGAAAATGCTGCTCAGGAACTGGCCGAGCTGGTCGGGCGCGGCGAAGCCGATTATATTGAAGCTCGTCTCGAGGAGAGCCGGAATAGCCATATCGTGTATCGGGGGAGGGAGCCGGAGTCGATAGGCAGGTCGGAAGCGGTTGGAGGCAACGTGCGGGCGATGGTCAAGGGGGGCTGGGGCTTTGTCAGCTTCAATAGCCTGGATAATTTGCGAAGCAGGGTTGAGATGGCCATCAGACAGGCCGCGCTGGTTGGCAGCGAGACGAGCCAGCTCACCGCGGTGGCGCCGCTGGTTGACCGGGTACCATTGAGGATGGACAGAGACCCGGTAACTATACCTCTGGCCAAAAAGAAGCAGATGCTGGACGAGTACAACGAGATTATCTGGCGGCAGCCCGAGATACAGACCTCGACCATTGGCTACAGTGACAGCCGTAAGCGGACCATTTTCCTGAGTTCGCTGGGGAGCCATATTGAGCAGGAAAGGGCCGACGTTATGCTGCGTATCGCCGCCGTGGCCGCCCGGGATGGCGATGTCCAGCAGGTCGGGTTGAGCGTGGGCAGTCGTGGAGACCTCGCTCCAGTCCAGCAGCTCCACCAGGAGGTAGAGCATCTGTCGCATCATGCCGCGGCACTGCTTTCAGCACCAAAAGCCAGGGGCGGTGAATACACGGTGGTCCTGGACCCGGTGCTGGCCGGTGTCTTTGTCCATGAAGCCTTCGGCCATCTGTCTGAATCAGACTTTGTCTATGAGAACGACCGCATGCGTGAGCTTATGACGCTGGGAAAACAGTTCGGCAGCCGTGAGCTCAATATCGTGGACACGGCGGCATTGCCTGGACTTCGCGGCAGTTATAAATATGACGATGAAGGCGTGCCGGCCACCAAAACATATTTTATAAGGGAAGGTAAGCTGGTGGGCAGGCTTCACTCAAGGGAGACGGCGGCCAAGATGAAGGAAAAGCCCACCGCCAATGCCCGTGCCATCAACTACCGCTACCCTCCCATCGTCCGCATGAGCAATACCTATATTGAGCCGGGTGCGGTGTCTTTTGAGGATATGATCAGTGACATTAAAGAGGGAATCTATGCCAGGAACTGGTACGGCGGCACCACGAGCATGGAAATGTTCACCTTCTCTGCCGGTGAGGCGTATATGATCCGCAATGGTAAAATCGCCGAGGCAGTGCGGCCGGTGGTGCTGACCGGCAACGTTTTTGACACGCTGAAAAATATTGACGCCATTGGCGATGACCTTGGTATGAACCAGGGAGGTGGCTGTGGTAAGGGAGGGCAGGCGCCACTGCCGGTGGCCAACGGCAGTCCTCATATACGGCTCCGGCGCTGCCTGGTAGGAGGTCAGTAAGGTGGAAGAGATACTGATTCAGGCGAAAAAGGTGGCCGGGGAAGCGGAGGTATTTTCCGTCTCCTCGGAGGAAACCCAGGTTCACTTCGAGGCCAATCGGCTGAAACATCTCCAGACCAAACAGCAGACCAGCGTGGCGCTGCGCATCATTCATCAGGGCAGAGTCGGTTACGCGGTTACCACCAACCCTGATGACTATCCAGACCTGGTTGACAACGCCGTTGAGACGGCGCAATTTGGCGTGACGGCCAGGTTCGAGCTGCCGTCGGCGAACTCATATCCGCAGATTGAGGTTTTCAGCGCCGATGTTGAACCAGTACCCGTGGAAGCAATGGTTACGCTCGGGGAAGGGCTTATTTCCGCAGTTACGCGGCACACTCCAGGTATCATCTGTGAGGCGGAGGTGGCCAAGGAAGTGGTTTCGGTGCGGCTGTTGAACTCTCGTGGCGGACAGGCGGAGTACCGTAAAAGCTATTTCAGCTTTGGCATTGAGGGCAGCCTGATAAAAGACACCGATATGCTTTTCGTTGGGGACAGTGTCAGCTCGTGCCAGCCGGTACTGGAGCCAGGCGCGGTAACTGACAACGTGCTGCAGCAACTGGAGATGGCAAAAGAGCAGGCAAAAGTGCCCACAAAATCGCTGCCGGTAATCTTCACCCCGCATGGGGTGGCCAGCGCCCTCGTCATGCCGCTGATGGCGGCCTTCAATGGCAAGACGGTTCTTGAAGGGGCTTCCCCGATCGGGCAAAAGCTCGGTGAAAAGGTCTTTGATAAAAAATTACAGCTATGGGATGACCCGACGGTCGCTTTCCGGCCGGGCAGCCGTCCCTGCGATGATGAAGGTGTGCCCAGCCAGCGCACCCCGCTTATAGAAGCCGGGAAAGTGGCCAGCTTTCTCTACGACCTTCAGACCGCCGCTCTGGCCAGAACCAGCAGCACCGGCAATGGCAGCCGGGGTCATGGCGGATTGCCAGCGCCCTCTCCGAGTGCTTTTGTCATCGCTCCGGGCAGCACCACGCTGGATGAAATGGTCCGGGATATAAAGGAGGGGCTGGTGGTAGAGCAGCTTATGGGTGCGGGGCAGGGAAACATTCTGGGTGGCGATTTCAGCGGCAATGTCCTGCTCGGTTACAAGGTGGAAAATGGTAAAATAGTGGGCAGGGTGAAAGATACCATGGTTTCGGGGAATGTCTATCAGGCGCTGAAGGAAATCGTCGCCCTTGGCCGCGATACCAGGTGGGTGGGGGGCTTTTTGCAGACCCCGCATATATACTGTCCCGGCATATCGGTGGCCAGCAAGGGATAGATTGCCTGTCAAGAGGAGCAAAAACCATGAATGAGAGTTGGTATGACACAGCGCAAATCTGCACTAATGGACACGTGATAAATTGGATGTCAGTCTCAAGACCTGACTATAATAGAGGGTTCTGTGGTAAGTGTGGAGCATCAACCGTTACCAATTGTCAATATTGTAATGCTAAGATAATGGGCTACTATCATGTAGGACGCTTTACAATTGAGGAACATAAAAAAAGAATGCGTGAGATACTGCACCCACTACCTAATGCTACACTTGATTATAATACTGGTTTAACACTGCCAAGCTTCTGCTCTGGCTGTGGCAAACCCTATCCATGGACAGAAACAAAACTCAAGGCAGCGCAAGAATTATCCGACGAGATTGAAAATTTAAGTCCAGAAGAACGTGAGATGCTGAAGAAAAGCCTTGATGATATTGTACGGGACACGCCTCAAACCACTGTGGCAGCAACTCGATTCAAAAAGCTTGTTACTAAGGCCGGACCGGTTGTAGCAGACGGCTTTAGGAAAATTCTGGTAGATGTTTTGAGCGAAACAGCCAAGAAAATAATCTGGCCTTCTTAAAGTAAGGGGAGTCCAAGAGGGGCGAAGCCCCTCTAACCAATCTTCCCCTTCCCCTTATCGAAGGGGAAGGGGATAAAGGGGATGAGGTTACCTTATAAAACTTAGTACAATATAGAGAGGTGTGGTGAAATGAAGGGGTTAGTCAATCTTAAAGCTCGTCCCAGGTTAAATTCACCGAATATGCTCGCCGCCTGGCCGGGCGTCGGGAACGTTGCCGTGATTGTGGCCACCTATCTCCTGAGAAAGCTGAAATTCAAGGAGCTTGGCGAGGTTGAACCGTCTTACTTCTTTGACCCTGTCGGCGTGGTGGTCAAAGATAACGTGGTTGAGGAGCCCAAGTTCCCGCAGAGCAAGTTCTACTACTGGAAGAACAAAAGTGGCGAAAATGACCTCATCGTATTCATTGGCGAGGACCAGCCGGCGGCCAAAGGATATGAGCTGGCCAACTGCGTCCTTGATGTTGCGGAGAGGTTCAAGGCGTTGAGGGTATTTACCTGTGCCGCGGCCATGACCCGCATTCATCACACCGAATCGCCCGGAGTGCTGGGCGTGGCCACCAACCCGTCGGCGGCGGTCATTTTTAAAAAGTACAACCTGATGAATGCCGGCAATCTGCAAATCGCGGGCCTGAACGGGTTGCTGCTGGGGGTGGCCAAGGAACGGGAGATTGATGGCATCTGCCTGCTCGGGGAGGTACCCGTTTATGCCACCCGTATTCAGAACCCGATGGCGGCACTGGCGGTACTCGAGGTGATGACCACGATGCTGGATGTGGAAGTTGACCTTGATGAACTGGCGCAACTGGCGGTGGAAACAAAGCAGAGGATGAAGCAGGTGGCCTCGCAGGCGATGGGCGAGTATATTGACTATTTCACCGAGCCGATATGGGAGCGCGACGAGGAAGAGGACGACGAGGAGGAGTAATCTGAGGTCAGGGTGTTATGCTTGGCACCAAAGTCAGACTGCGCGAAAAGAAGCTAAAAGACGCTCGCAATGATTACCGTTGGCAGACCAATCCGGAGCTGGTCCGGCTTGACGCTATGCCCCTGCTGACCATCTCTTTTCCCAGATATCTGGTCGATTACACGGCGGTGCTGTGCAATCCTTCCCCGAAGCGTCAGACCTTCGCCATAGAGACCTTTGACGGCAGGCACATCGGCAACTGCGTGTATTACAATATCGATGAAAAGAAGGGTGAGGCGGAGGTGGGAATCATGATCGGTGAGCGTGACTGCTGGGACAAGGGTTACGGCACCGATGCCGTGGCCGCACTCGCGGATTATATTTTTCATGAGACAGGTCTGCAACGAATCCACCTGAAGACCCTGGACTGGAACGAGCGAGCGCAGCGGTGCTTTCTCAAATGTGGCTTCATACCCTGTAGGCAAATGATGAAGAATGGGCATCAATTTTTGCTCATGGAGATAAAAAGAGAAAACTGGCAAAAAGGACGGGAAGATTAAGGGAGCAATTTGTTGAAAACTATTTATACTTCGCCGATAGACTGGCTGGGCGACCGTGTGCGTATCCTTGACCAGAGCCGGCTACCTGGAGAAGAGGTCTATGTGGAGCTGGAAGACTACCGTGAGGTTGCCTCAGCCATCACAGAATTGAAAATAAGGGGTGCGCCGGCCATCGGGATAGCTGGAGCTTATGGAATCGCCCTCGGGGGGTTAAAAGTTGAATCTGAGCAGGAGGGCGAATTCCGGAAAAAACTTGACGCTGTGATGGCCACCATCGCTGCCACCCGCCCCACCGCCCGCAACCTCTTCTGGGCGATTCAGCGCATGCAGAAGGTGGCTGAGTCCAGTAATGACGTTAAAAGAATAAAGTCGGCGCTGGTTGATGAGGCGGTTAAAATACATAATGAAGAGAAGGAGGCCACGCGGCAGTTGAGCCTGCTTGGGGTTGAGCTTATCCGGGATGGGGATACCGTTCTGGTACACTGCAACGCTGGACCGCTGGCCACCGCCGGCTACGGCACGGCGCTGGGCATAATTTTGTTTGCCAGAGAGCAGGGGAAGAAGATTAAGGTAATTGCCACGGAGACGCGCCCCGTGCTGCAGGGGGCAAGGCTTACCGCCTGGGAACTGAAGAAAGCCGGCGTTCCGGTGACGCTGATTGCCGACTCCATGGCGGGTTCTTTTATGCAGCGGGGTAAAATAAACTGTGTTATCGTTGGGGCCGACCGCATTGCTGCCAACGGGGACACGGCCAACAAAATCGGCACCTATACCCTGGCGGTGCTGGCTAAAGAAAACAACGTCCCGTTTTACGTTGCCGCCCCCACCTCCACCATAGACCCCACCCTCGCCTCCGGCGAACAAGTCCCCATCGAGCAGAGGAAGCCGGAGGAGATAACCCATATCAGGGGCGTGCGCATCGCGCCGGAAGGCGTTGCGGTACTGAATCCCGCCTTTGACGTCACCCCCCATAAATATATCACCGCCATCATCACGGAGAAGGGGATAATCAGGGAGCCGTTCGGGGAGGGGATAAGGGGGGTAACATAATGCCGACGGGTGATATGGTAATTGGGGCGGACGGGGCTGTAGCTATTAAAATAGGGCGCTGGGCAAAAGATAAACTATTCTATGTAAAAAAATTCTGTGACGTTTTCAATTTAGGCATGAAAAATAAATGGGAGACGAGAACATACGTAGACCTATTTTCTGGTCCTGGAATTTGCGTTGTTGAAGAAACAGGAGAAGAGATTCCAGGTTCACCTGTTATAGCACTACAATGCAGACTCCCATTTACTCACTACTTTTTTAACGATTTAGAGGTTGAGTTTATTAAAGCCTTGGAATCGAGGATAACACCATGTGAATTTGCGAAGGTGAATTTTAATAACAAAGATTGTAACTTAGTAGTCGATGATTTATTAGAGGAACTTCCTGATAATTCATTGGACTTCTGTTTTGTGGATCCTCTAAATTATGAAATTGGATTTAATTCTATACGGAAACTTTCTGAGCATAGGAATATGGATCTTCTAATCACTTTTCACGTTGGCATTTTCAGGCGAATTGTTGATAACCCTAATTCAAGGATGAATGATTTTTTCCCTTATGTTGATTGGCAGCAAAGGTACAGAGAAGAAATGAATCGGGGTGGAAAATTTGAACGCGTAATTCTGGATATTTATGAGGAAGGATTAAAAGATATAGGTTACAAAGTTGTTAGAGATTATATTCCAGAGAAGAATATAAGAAATGTTCTGTTATACTATTTAGTTTTTGCTAGTAAACATGAAATGGGAGCGCATTTCTGGGATGAGGTTACTAAAAGAACGGAGGCGGGGCAGTGGAGAATGCAAATTTAGCAGTTCGTAAAAGAAGCGCAGAAAGGAACTCTGTTTTTTTGAAAGTATTAAATAGGGAATATGAGCAATTAAATAATACAAAAAAGATTTTAACTGAGCGGGTTAGTGATGGTTCAATAATTACAAGATTTGACAAGACTCCCATCCCTACGAAAGAGATAGACGTGGTCTGCCCACATTTCATCGAATTGAAGTGGGCATATGGCTGCCCTTTTGACTGTGCTTGGTGCTACCTAAAGGGGACTTTCAGATTTCAACCCACTAAGACTAAACCAGTAATTAAAGATTTGAAGAAAGTAGAGTTACATACTAGAACATTTCTTGAGGAAGTCGAAACACCTGAAATACTTAATACGGGTGAGATAGCAGACTCCTTAATGGGAGAAGGTTTGAGTACGCCGTTTTCTAAATTCATTATCCCTATGTTTGAAAAGCAAGACAGACACAAAGTGCTGTTCTTAACGAAATCCGATAATATAAAAAACCTGTTAGAAATAAGTCCGCATAATCAAGTTATTGTAAGCTTCAGCCTCAACGCAGATGAAGTGGCTAAGAAGTGGGAAAATGGTGCCCCTTCTGTTGATAGGAGGATAGAGGCTGGTAGAAAGCTTAATGAGGCTGGTTACGAAGTAAGAGTGAGAATTGACCCAATGGTGCCAGTTCCAGAATGGGAAAAACTGTATATAGAACTAGTTAAGCAGCTATTTTCAAACTTTATTCCTTCTAGAATTACTCTTGGTTCACTTAGAGGACTACAAACTACCATTAATGGTAGCACCGATAAAAGCTGGCTAGAGTATTTAAAGGAAAACTCAAACTGGGGTAAAAAAGTAGATTTCAAAACTCGTCGCGAAATGTATATTAAAATCGTTAATTATTTAAAGGAAAATTATAGTTATGATGAAGTTGCGCTTTGCAAGGAAACGTTAGCAATGTGGGGAAGTTTGGATATGGATTATAAGAAGATAAAATGTAACTGCATCTGGTAAAAGGAGGTCTCTCATGCCACAGGCGAAGATAGCGGTAATCGGGGGGAGCGGGCTGTATGACATCGAGGGGATGAAAGATATAGAAGAGGTTGACATGCTCACGCCCTTCGGCGTAACGAGCGATAAAATCGTGGTGGGGAAACTGGGGGGGGTTGGCGTCGCCTTCCTGCCCCGGCACGGGCGGGGGCACCGCCTTCTCCCCACCGAGGTGCCCTATCAGGCCAATATCTACGCCCTGAAATCGCTGGGGGTGGAGAGGATAATCGGCATCAACTCGGTGGGCAGCCTCAATGAGGCGTTCCAGCCCAACGACCTTTTGATTCCCGACCAGCTCATCGACCGCACCCGGTTGCGCGCCAATACCTTCTTCGGCGAGGGCATCGTCGCCCACATTCCCTTCGGCGAGCCGTTCTGCCCGTCTCTGAGCCAGCTGGTCTATCAGTCGGCCAAAGATTCCGGCGCCACCGTGCATAAAGGCGGCACCTGCGTGGTCATGGAGGGGCCGGCCTTCTCCACCAGAGCGGAGTCCATGCTCTACCGTTCCTGGGGGGTGGACGTCATCGGTATGACGGCGCTGCCCGAGGCCAAGCTGGCGCGGGAGGCGGAAATCTGCTACGCTGTTATTGCCTGCATCACCGACTACGACTGCTGGCACCGGGGCCATGACGCCGTTACCGCCGAGATGATAATCAGTCGCCTGCGTCAGAACATTGATACCGCCAAGCAGATTATCAAGCTGGCGGTGGGCAGGGTGGCGGAAAAACGCGATTGCGACTGCGCCACGGCATTGAGCACGGCCATAGTTACTGCACCCGATGTTATGCCCGCGGCGCAGAAGAAAAAGCTTGATTTACTCATCGGCAAATACTTGGAAAAGGATTAGCGGTATGTCTGGAGTGGAGTTCAACTGTTCCCCGACGATTATCGGCAGCATGCCCCACAACGACCCCGCTGTGGCCTGCGCGCAGATAACGCATTATCTCAGAGATATTCCGGCCTGGCCGCAGCTGCCGAAGCGCTCTTTTCTGGAGAATATGTACGTCCAGTACAGTCAGGAGTTCCCCGGGGTGGTGGTTGATGAGGCGGGGAAGAAAATCTATGTGAATCGTAATCAGGACCTTAACCAGCCACTGGAGCAGCTCTACTCGGCCTTTCTGGAAAACAAGGCGGATGGATTTGCCATCGGTGCTGACTATGCCGCCGGACTTCATCACTTTCTGTCTCTCGATAACCTGTCGCCGAGGGTGGTAAAAGGGCATGTCACCGGGCCGGTAACCTGGGGGTTGACCGTGCTCGACCAGGAGGGCAAGGGCATCCTCTACGATGATACGCTGGGCGATGCCGCGCCCAAACTGCTGCGGCTGAAAGCGGCCTGGCAGGAGAGAAAGCTGAAAAAATTATGCCGTCGCACCATAATCTTCGTCGATGAGCCATACATGTCCGCTTTCGGCTCTGTGGGCATGATGCTTTCCAAGGAGAAGGTAGTCGGCCTGCTCAACGAGGTATTTGGTGGCATCGAGGGACTCAAGGGCGTCCACTGCTGCGGCAACACCGACTGGTCGGTGATACTGGGCAGCGATGTAGATATCATCAGCTTTGACGCCTACAACTATGCCCAATCTTTGAGTCTGTACCCCGAAGCGGTGAAGAAATTTCTGGACCGGGGTGGCACCGTTGCCTGGGGAATCGTCCCCAACGAGGCAGAGCCAATGCTCAAAGAGTCTGCCGCCAGTCTCAAGGACCGACTTGAGGAGGCGATGGCGCCATTCACCCGGAACGGAGTTCCTTTCCGGCAGTTGATAACACAGGGGCTGGTAACGCCAAGCTGCGGACTGGCTTCTCTGGCCACGGAAGAAGCGGCCGTGAGCGCTCTGGAACTGCTCACCGGGCTGTCAGACCTGCTCAGAACACGATATGGATAACTGAAGGAAAAGTGCGGATGGAATGCAATATTGAAGCTAATAAAGTCAAGTGCAACTGCACGTATGAGCCATGCTCCAGAAAGGGCAAGTGCTGCGAGTGTATTGCCTATCATCTGAAGTATGACGAGCTTCCGGGCTGTGTTTTTACGCCGGAAGTGGAGAAGACCTTTGACCGCTCCTTCGCCCGGTTTGCTGAGGCGATTACCAGGGGAAAAGACTAATGTAGTGGGCTATTGCTGCTCATGAAAACAGTATACCTGTTAACGGGCAGGCCGGGGACCGGGCAGATAAGCCTGGTGAAAAAGGCAGCGGCAGAGCTAAAGGGAAAGCCGGCGGGTTCTATTTATTACCAAGTACTGGCGGACATAAGAAGCTGGCTGGAGATTGAGTAAGCTATGTCCACGTTTCCCGAGCTGATTCAGGCACTGCTTGACCCTGAGACTTATCCGGATTCGCCGCCACGGGTGAACCTGGTTCAGACCCAGATGTCGTTCGTTCTGGTTGCTGGCGACCTTGTTTACAAGGTAAAGAAGCCGGTGAACCTGGGCTACCTTGACTACACGACGTTGGCAAAGCGTCGTTTTTTCTGCCAGAAAGAGGTCGAGCTGAACCGCCGCCTCTGCCCTGACGCTTATCTGGGCGTTGTCGCCATCACCGAGCAGGAAGGCCGGATATCGATTGATGGGCGCGGCCGGCCTGTGGAATACGCTGTCAAGATGCGCCGTCTCCCTCAGGAGGCGATGATGAACGTGATGCTCGCGGCGGATAAAGTGTCGCCGGAGATGCTGGCGGCAGTAGCCGGGAAGCTGGCCGAATTCCACGGCAGGGCGGAGACAAATGCCGCCATCAGCGCCTTTGGCGACCTGGATATAGTCCGCCAGAACACCGCGGAAAATTTTGAACAGACTGAGAAATACATCGGCACCACCATTTCCCCTGAGAAGTATCAGCGCATAAAAGCCTACACGGGGAATTTTTTAGTGCAGAGCGCATCGCTTTTCCGGCGACGCATCAGTGAGGGCAAAATCCGGGACTGTCACGGCGACCTCCATGCCGCCCATATCTGCTTCTGGAAAGGCATCTGTATTTACGACTGCATTGAATTCAATGACCGCTTCCGCTATGGCGACGTTGCCTCGGAAGTGGCTTTTCTGGCCATGGACCTTGACTATTACGGTCGGGCTGACCTGTCACGGCACTTCGTCAGCGCTTATATGGCGGCGAGTGGAGACGCAGAGTTAAAATCGTTACTCAATTTCTATAAATGTTACCGGGCGTATGTTCGGGGTAAGGTGGAGAGTTTCAAGCTCGATGACCCGCATATTGCCAGAACGGAGAAGGCAAAGATTGTAACTGTCGCTAAAAATTATTTCGAGCTTGCCGATTCGTATGTGTGATATATAATTAGGACAAGGCAAAATAAATCGGATTAGGCGAGGAGAGGGCGACTTGAGAAAACCGTTTCGGCAGTTTATCGAAGCCGGGCTGGGCTCGGGTTTTGTGCTTATCGCCTGCGGCTTTCCCGGTACCTGGAAAACCGAGACCACCGGGGAAGTGGCCAGAATCACCGGCTACCCTCTGCTGCGAACTGACCTCATCAGGCTGGAGCTGCTGAAGAATGAAGACGTTTTTGACGAAAAGGTGGCCGCCAGTATGGATAAGCGAACCATGGTCTATGAAGAGATGTTCCGACGGGCAGAGGAAATTTTGCGGGATAAAGACAAAGGAGTGATACTGGATGCGACCTTTGTTACCCAGGCATTGAGGCGGCGCGCGGCTGCCATAGCGGCGGGACATAACCTTAGGTTTGTCATCCTGCAAACGGACTGTCCGCAGGAGGTAGCCGTCAGGAGAATACTGGCGCGGACTAAAGACAATTATGAATCAAATGCTCTCACCGAACAGGCTTACCTCAACAATAAGAAGAGATTCGAAGCCGTCGACCTGAATGACCTGAAGAGCCTGTATCCGGACCTTGATATCGCTCACCTGACAGTTGATACCGGTCAGGACCTGCCGGAGCAGTGGTACATCATAGGTGTGGAGAAGATGTAAGGGATAACTAGATATTTTCTCCCTGGTATCTCCCCCGGTAGCCCCTGGTCTTCTGTGCCAGCTTGAAGAAAACGAGCTGCAAAATTCGGGCATTTCGCTGCAGTCGGATACCATGAGGGTTATAGACGACCATCAGTGACTGCGAACGCCCGGAGTAGCCGGCATCCCATACCGCTGTGTCGATGTTGACGCCGCAGCGCAGCAGGCTTGAGCGCGGCGCCGCGAGCGCGGTGATATTCTCGGGCAGGTGGACAATCTCATTGTAGGTAATCAGATATATACCGGCGACAAGGTCAATATATTCGAGTCCATCGAAGACAAGGGGGGCCAGCTCCGAGACCTGGCGCTGGCGGTTGTCCACGGCTATCGTACCGCCCGACTGGAGCAGAGAAATATCGCGCAGGGTGAGGTCAATGCCGTTGGGCTGTAGCTGCTGCTCCAGGTCCATCCAGTCCTCAATCAGAGGGGGATTTCCTTCGAGCAGCCGGCGTATTTCAGCACGGGACAGTACCGTTGTCATCTTTCCCCTTTAAGATAAGGTCATTTTCTAGTATACACTTTTAGCGTCGGGTTGTTCACCCTCTTTTACGGCATTTCCTTTACAGATGGTGCCGCTTTCGGTACAATGACACCGGCCATGATTAAAGCGGTCTTTTTTGACCTGTACCATACGCTGGTTGGCTATGACCCGCCGCGGGAAGAACTCCAGGCAAAGGCGTTGCGGGAAGTTGGCATTGAGGTGAATCCCGAGGTGCTGCGCCGACCTCTCGTTATTGCTGATGAGTACATTTATCAGGAGCATTCCCGTGCTTCGCTGGGCCAGCGTTCCAAAGAAGAGCAGATGGTGGTCTGGACGCAGTACGAGCGCATACTGCTCAGAGAAGCCGATATTGAAGCTGATGACCAGCTCGTCATGGGGCTGCTGGGTAAAATGAGGCAGTTTGGCCTGAAGCAGGTGCTTTTCGACGATGTTTTGCCCACACTGAAAGACCTCAAGAAGCGGGGGCTGATTCTGGGCTTAATCTCCAATGTGGACACGGATATCACTTCGCTGCTGGACAAACTGGGACTGACCGCCCTCCTTCAGGTGGTGGTGACCTCACAGGATGCCGGCTTCACCAAACCGAGCCCGGAGATTTTTCGGGAGGCAGTGAAAAGGGCGGGGATTCAGGCTCACGAAGCTATCTACGTCGGCGACCAGTACCAGATCGATGTCGTCGGTGCCAATCAGGCGGGGATGAAGGGGATTTTGATTGACCGGATAAACTATTTCACAGGGGTAAATGATTGTCCCCGTCTCCAGAGCCTCATGCAGGTATTAGAACATCTGTCCTGACCGCGCCGATTAGCCGCTGGCGCTTAGCCTTTTGCCTCCGTGCCCAACGGACAGACAGAGCATTTTCCCTGTGTGCAGAGCGTCTTATAGATATGAATTAACCCCTGCTGCCGCGGCGCCGAATTTATGGGCACGCGGCTGCGGCCAAGCTGTTTTGACATGTGTCTTTCAATGGCGTTGGCGCCCGGGTTTGGGTAAGTGGTGAATATCGCCAGGCACCTGGCGGCTAACTCCGGTTGTCTGCTGAGTCTGCTCCACGCGTAAGTAAAGGGCAGGATGACGTTTATGACAATGGCGGCGGCACGGCTGTTCCCGATGAGCGCCGGGGCGATGTTTCGGCTGTAGCTGCCAAAGTCATAATGTGTCTTCCAGTAGCCGCTGGCCGTTACCATCATGGCTGCTTCCAGTGCGCGGTACGCCCGGTCAATTTTTATCTCCGATATTAAATTGATAACCTCTTCCAGTATGCCCTCTCTATGGTAACGAAGCATCAGATGGCTTATGCCGGCAATACGACGTACGGGGAAGTTATTCGGTCTGACCTTAATCAGGTGCCAGCTATCGGATGGCATTACATGGCGGTGGTCATATTCAGACCAGCATCTTTCCAGTGCTTCAGCCCAGTGATCATTTGGTGCCGGCAGGTGACGGATGCCTCGCTGAGAGGGCAGCAGGCCGGCGGCACCCAGGAGCAATGCCTGCTGTCGGGCAAGGCATTTGTCATCCGGCAGATGACGCTGGATCATAGCTTCCAGGCGGTTTAAGGGCACCAATCGGGCGAGTTCCTCGAAGGGGAGCTTGTTTTTCGAATAACCCAGCGCCCCCATTATTCCCTGGTAAAACGTCTGTCCTGGCGTGCCCCTGCTTAATTCGCCCTGGAAGGCGGCCGCTTTGGCCAGAAAACGCTCACGCCCGGCGGCGTCCAGCATTTCATCAATTCGTTTTATCGGCAATGATTTGGCGGTTTGATAGCAGGGCAGGGCGAAATCATCTGCTGGCCGGCTGGTTCTCACTAGCTGCCGGGCAGCTGTTTCCAGACGTTCGCTCAACACCAGAACCGGGACCTTCTTTCCATTCTGTAGATGAGTAGCCTCCATATCGCGCCACATCACCACGTGCAGGATGGTGCTATTATAGGCCGGGTTCTGGTGATGGTGGTGCCTCCTCCAATCACTTGACCACCGGTGGAACTCTATATCGCCCTTCATTAACCCCTGATTCGAGATAATGACCGCGTCTCGTAAATCAGCCCCCTGGTCATCATTTTCTCTTCCCGGGTAGATAAGGTGCATCACTTCGCCTCCCTCAGTAATGAGGTCAGCCCCGCCCGGGAGCCGTTGCCAGGCTTGAATAAGAAAACGTTCCGAGATTCTGGCTCCAGACGCTGTTGTCCTGTTCATCTGCATGCTGTGGCCGGTTCCCTGCGGCGGCTAAATTTAACATCCCGCACGACAAACATGATACACTATACGGCGGCGTTTATGGGACAGGAAAACAAAAAAGAGATTAAAATTAACATCACCGTGCGGTAATAATACACGGTAACGTGTATCTTTGTCAAGGATTGGCCGGTTTATTCTTTTCGTGGTGAGGCGGTATATTCGAATTTAGACTGCTCGGCGATAATGGAAAGGAGCCTGGCTGAGGCGCCGCGCGGCTGGTACATGCCGGTCTCCCATTCGCTGATGGTTTGCTGGCGGGTTCCCAGTTGCTCGGCAAGCTCGCGCTGGGTGAGCTTCATATGTCGGCGTAAAGTCTGGATGCGCTGGCTGTCCCAGCTTATTTTGCGAACATCATACTGTTTATTCATCCCGTTTATCTTACACGATTTAGTGTAGACTGTCAAAGAACTGGCGTCAGTGGGCAGTGTATAAACTTAATAAAATAAAGAAATACGGAGATTATTGAAGAAAACGAGCAAAAATTGGTGTATAAGTAGCTGTCAATGGTGATAACTGGTGATATATGGTATACTACTGTGTTGATGAGAGCATAGCATTGCTGCTATTATGTAGTTAGCACTCTCAAGCCGAGAGTGCTAACTAATGATAATCAATCATAGTTTAAATTTTACAAAAGGAGGACAGGAATGGCAGTCAAGTTACAGCCGCTCGCAGACCGATTGGTGGTAAGGCCAATTGAAGCGGAGGAAAAAACCAAAGCCGGCATTTACCTGCCGGATACGGCCAAGGAAAAACCTCAGGAAGGTGAGGTCATTGCCGTTGGACCCGGCAGATTATCTGAAGATGGCAAACGCATTGCCATGGATGTCAAGGTTGGCGACATCGTAGTCTATGCCAAATACGGCGGCACCGAGATCAAGATAGACGAAGAAGAGTATATGATTCTGCGCGAAGGCGATATTCTGGCCAAGAAAAGCAAGTAAGTACCGAAACACTGTAAGGAGGAAAAAATGGCGAAACAGATAATTTTTGATCAAGAGGCGAGACAAAAGCTGAAAAAGGGAATAGATGTTCTGGCCGACGCTGTCAAGGTAACGCTGGGCCCGAAAGGACGTCCGGTAGCCTTGGACAAGAAATGGGGAGCGCCATCAGTGATCGATGATGGTGTTACCATTGCCAAAGACATTGAACTCCAGGACCCGTTTGAGAATATGGGCGTGCAGCTGGTCAAGGAAGCGGCCAGCAAGACCAACGATAACTGTGGTGATGGCACTACCACCTCGACCGTTCTGGCGCATGCCATTATCACCGGTGGCTTTAAGAACGTGGCCGCCGGCGCTGACCCCCTGGCGCTGAAAAAGGGCATTGAGAAAGCAACCAGCACCATCATTGAGACACTGAAGGCGTCTTCGACACCGGTCAAAGACAAGGAGCAGATTGCTCAGGTGGCGACTATCACCGCCAAGGACCGGGAGATCGGTAACCTCATTGCCGAGGTGATGGACAAGGTCGGCAAAGACGGCGTAATCACGGTCGAAGAGTCAAAGGGCATTACCTATGAAACGGAATATGTTGAAGGTATGCAGTTTGACCGCGGCTACATCAGCCCCTACTTCATCACCAACGCCGACCGCATGGAGACGGAAATTGAAGACCCGTATATCCTGATTACAGATAAGAAAATTTCGGCGGTAGCCGACCTTCTGCCGGCGCTGGAGAAAATACTGCAGGTGTCAAAGAACCTGATGCTGGTCGCGGAAGATGTGGACGGCGAAGCTCTGGCCACCCTGGTGGTGAACAAGCTGCGCGGCACCATCAATATCCTCGCCGTAAAGGCGCCCGGATTTGGCGACCGACGCAAGGCAATGCTCGAGGACATGGCCATTCTCACCGGCGGCCAGGTAATCTCGGAGGAAGTCGGGCGCAAGCTGGACTCGGTTACCGTTGAGGACCTGGGTCGGGCGCGCCGGGTAACCTCGGACAAAGACAAGACCACAATCGTTGAGGGTAAAGGGGCAGACGACGCAATCAAGGCCAGAATCAAGCAGATAAAGGCCCAGATTGAAGAGACCACCTCTGACTTTGACCGTGAAAAACTTCAGGAGCGGCAGGCCAAGCTGGCCGGCGGTGTGGCGGTCATCAAGGTGGGCGCTGCCACCGAGGTTGAACTCAAGGAGAAGAAGCACCGTGTTGAGGATGCTCTTTCCGCCACGCGAGCCGCGGTAGAGGAAGGTATCCTGCCCGGCGGTGGCGTTGCCCTGCTCAACTCGCTCAAGGCTCTGGACAAGCTAAAGTTGAGCGGCGATGAGGCCACTGGCGTTGACATTATACGCAAGGCGGTTGAGGAGCCGATTCGCTGGATCGCGATCAACGCGGGTCAGGACGGCTCGGTGGTCGTGGATACGGTCAAGAAGAGCCCGGCCGGCACCGGCTACGACGCTGAGGTGGGTGAATATGGCGATATGGTGAAGAAGGGCATTATTGACCCGATGAAGGTGGTCAGGAGCGCCCTGCAGAACGCCGCCAGCATTGCCTCCATGGTTCTGATAACCGAGGCGCTGGTGACCGATATTCCGGAAAAAGAGAAGATGCCCATGCCCGGTGGTGGTGGTATGGACTACGGCATGTAGGGCTAGGCGCCTGTGCCGTAAAAAGCTGGCCTATAAACAAGGGAGCCGCGGCCTGAAAGGCCGCGGCCTCTTTTTACATGGTCGGGGAAGCCACCGATGATACGAACGCGATATTGACAAATTCGAGTTGCCCGTGTAGTCTTTAACTAAAGGCCTTTTTCCGGGTCTTTTTTTATTCAACACTGAGCGGTTTGACGTCGATGGACTTATCCAGGGTTACGCAACAGTTCACCGAGAGTATCATAAGGGATATGACACGGGTAGCCCTGCGCCATCCGGGCAGTATAAATCTGGCCCAGGGGTTCCCGGATTTCCCCGCCCCTGAATCTATAAAGAACGCCGCAATTGAAGCTATTCGAAAAGATAAAAACCAATATGCCATCACCTGGGGAACGGCCTCGCTCCGTGAAGCCATTGCCGCCAAAGCTCGTCAGTACAATCGCATTGAAACGGACCCCGACAAGAATATTACCGTAACCTGTGGCGCGACCGAAGCCATGATGGCATCTCTCAAGGCGGTTATCAATCCCGGCGACGAGATTATAATTTTCGAGCCATTTTATGAGAACTACGGTCCAGACTGCCTTCTGTCCGGGGCGACTCCGCGATATATTCGTTTAAGGCCGCCTGACTGGTCTTTTGACTTTGACGAACTGGAAAGTATCTTCAACTCAAAAACCAAGGCAATCGTCATTAATACCCCGAATAACCCTACCGGAAAGGTGTTCCGTGAAGAAGAGCTTGGCTTCATCGCCGAGCTTTGTGTTAAGCATGATGCCATAGCCGTTACCGATGAGATATATGAACATATTCTGTATGATGGCCACTGGCACCTGTCGATTGCGTCCTTTCCCGAGATGGCAGAGCGGTCCATTACCATAAATTCAATCTCGAAGACCTATTCTCTTACGGGGTGGCGCGTTGGGTGGGCTATTGCCGGCGACCGGATTACCAGAGAGATAAGGAAGGTACACGATTTCCTGACGGTGGGCTCGGCGGCTCCTTTGCAGGAGGGCGCGGCTTTTGCTTTAACGCTGGGTGAAGAATATTATCGATGGCTGGCAGAGTTCTATCAAAATGCCAGGGATACCCTGTATTATGCTCTCCTGGAAACCGATTTGCACCCGTATAAACCGGCCGGGGCTTACTACATCATGTGCGAATGTACTGACTTCATACAGCGACATCAACTGCCGAATTCTCTGGAGTTATCCTATTTCCTGGTAAAGAATATCGGAATCGCCACGGTGCCGGGAAGCTCGTTTTATTCTGACCCCGACTACGGAAAATTTCAGATTCGGTTTTGTTTCTGCAAGAATCCGGAGACGCTGCAAAAAGCACGGTCTTATCTGACCAAAATACCAAAAGCAGTGCGTGACCGCTGACCTGTCTCCGGGTAATAAAGCTATCAATTATAACCGTAGTACGCAGGCTGGAAAAACTACAGCTTCAGCAATTCTTCAAGAGGCGCATCGGCGGAAACCGGCCCCACTATTGCCAGACGGAGTTTCTCGCCGGTCAGGAGTTCGCTGGCAAGCTGCTGCAGCTCTTCCGCGGTTATTTTATCAACCATGGAAACGACCTCGTCAACGGTGAGGATACGTTTGGCGAGCAGTTCCTGCCCGCCCATCCAGCCGGCCACACTGCGACTGTCCTCCATGCGCAGCAGCAGTCGTCCTTTGGAAAATTCCTTGGCCTTGTTCAGTTCCGGTTCCGGAACCGTCTCCTTGAGTTGAGCCAGTTCCTCAATGACCGCTTTTACGGCCACATTTAAATTTTTAACATCAACGCCGGCGCCTATTATTAGTGAGCCGGTATCGAGGAAATGGTCAACGTAACTGCTGATGCTATAGGCCAGTCCCAACTTGTCCCGGATATTGGTGAACAGTCGACTGCTCATGCCATCGCCGAGGATGACGTTGAGCAAATCAATGCTAAACCTCTTGGGGTGTAGGAGTGACAGGCCTGGCAGCGCCAGGCAAAGGTGCACCTGTTCCAGCTCCCTGGTTTCAATACGCAGCCTGGGAAACGGTTCTTCTTTGTAGGCGGGGCATTCTGGATAGGATGGCCGGCTCGCCCAGTTGCCCAGCGCCTTTTGAATCATGCTCACCATTTCTTCGTGCTGGATGTCCCCGGCGGCAGCCACCACGGTGTTGCCCGGCTGGTAATGATTGGCAAGGTAATCGAGCATAAGCTCCCGGGTGATACTGCTGACGGAATCGCGGCTGCCGGCGATGTCCCGGCCAAGCGGGTGCCCGGGCCAGAGCAACTCGTCAATGAGCATCCCCACCCGCTGCGAAGGTGAGTCGTTGCTCATGTTTATCTCCTCGATGATGACCTGGCGCTCCTTTTCTATATCTTCCGGGTCAAATCGGGAATTGATGAGCATGTCCACCAGCACATCAAAGGTGGTCTCGAGGTGGGGTCGGGCCACCTTGCACCAGTAAACGGTAAGCTCTTTATCCGTGCCGCCGTTAAGAATACCGCCCACGCCTTCGATGGCCGTAGATATGTCCCTGGCGGCGGGCCGCTTCTCAGTGCCGCGGAAACACAGATGCTCGATGAAGTGGGAGATGCCGGCGTGGGCATCGGCTTCATATCGGGAGCCGGTGCCGATGAAGAAGCTGATTGACACCGAGCGGGTCTGGGGCATGTTTGAGGTCACGATGCGGAGGCCGTTATCCAGTGTGCTTTTCTGGTACAATTAATCACCTCAGATTGTTTATATTTGACATAAAGTTGTTTTAATCGGGTCGTTTCATAGCCTGCCGGCAGCGGTTAAGTATGGAAAGAACTTCAAAAGGCTCTTCAATCAGGGGAAAGGTGGGCACGCCTTTCGGTTCCAGGAATGCCTTGGCCGCTTCCATGTGCTTTTTCTCGGCGCTGAAAGTGACATAAAGTGGCTTTCCCGGGTATTTATTTGCCAGCCTGACCAGGAAGTCCAGGGGTGGCACGCCAACGTCATCGGCCAGCATGAGAATCGGCACCACCGCATCGATATTTCTGTCTTTCATCAGGGCTTCAATGGCCTCTCCGTAACTGAACTCGATACCGTGGTCAAGCGCCGAGGGCCAGATATCAACCGGGTTCCTCATCCGGATGTAGTCCGGGCTTATCTCCTGCAGGCGTAACCTGGTTTTCTCTTCCAGTTCGGGAACATCTAAATCCCACTGCTGGTGGCATAGGTCTGTGAGTACTACCAGCATGGCTCCGGAAGGCGCCAGGAAGCTCACCCGGTTTCCTTTTGGAATCGGCATGCAGGCCAGCGCCTTGGCTACCAGGACAAGGTGAGAGTACTGATAAAGCCGGGTAATGCCGGCCTGCCTGATGGCGCCATCAAGAATGCGCTCATCCGAGGCCATGGCGGCGGTATGTGTCACGGCGGCTTTGGCTCCTTCTCCGGTGCTGCCCCCCATGAGCAGGAAGACAGGTTTTGTGTGGCTCACCTCACGAGCGATGTTGATAAAGCGTCCCGGGCGCTTGATGTTTTCCAGGTACAGTAAAATGGCCGCTGTCTCCGGGTCATCAGCGTAGTACTCGAGGACATCGCTCTCATCGACATCTATCTTGTTGCCCAGCCCGGTCACCCTGGCCACGCCAAAGTTCTCCCCGGTGATGATGTAGCGCATAGTGTGGGTGGCAAAATTCCCCGTCTGCGCGATATAGGAGATTTTTCCCGGCGGGATTTTACCAAGCGGAAAAATGCTGGAGGTAAAGTGACAGGGCGTTGAGGTGTGCCCGGAAGTATTGGGGCCAAGGGCACTGGCGCCGGTTTCCATGATGGCGCGCGTCAGTTCTTCCTGGAGTGCCTCACCGTTCTCATCGACTTCGGAGAAGCCGCCGGCACAGAGAACGAACGATTTTATGCCCCTGGCGGCGCACTCCCTGACTGCCGATGCCGTGGCCCGGGCGGGGATAACGATGACCGCCAGGTCAAGGCCGTCAGGTAACCCGGCGATTGACGAGAAGACGGGTATCCCCATAATCTCGCCGCCCCTGGGATTAACCGGATAGATTTTTCCCTTAAAGCCATTGGCTATAATATTGCGCATCACGGTGTAGCCGGCTTTTCCGGGTGTAGCGGAAGCGCCAACCACGGCGATGCTGTCCGGTTGGTAGAATTTGGTTAAGTTCTTCTTAGGAGCTGCTTTTGCCGCTGGCTTTGGTGATTCTTTACGTGAAGTGTCATGGGTAATCAGCGCATCCACGGCAATCGGTTTGCCATCGGGCCTGATTTTAAGCGGGTTAATGTCAATCGACTGAATGGCCTGGTACTGAAGGCCGATTTTGGACAGTGCGACCAGAATCTGCGTCAGTGCTTCAATGTCAACGGCGGCTTCGCCGCGGAAGGGCTGGAGCAAGTTACTATGCTGGATTTCCCTGACCATTTCCCGCGCGTCCTGAGTGGTCAGAGGGGCCACGCGGAAAACGATGTCCTGGAAAATCTCGGTCATGGTGCCGCCGAGCCCGAACATGACGCAGGGGCCGAAATGGGCATCGCGCACCAGCCCGCAGACCAGCTCACGCTCACCCTTCACCATCTCCTGCACCAGCACCGCTTCACTGCCCGCTATCCGCAGCAGACGTTCGCTTTCCTGCTTCACCTCGGCCTGATTTTTCAGGTTCAAGGCAATGCCCCCGACTTCTGTTTTGTGGAAGAGCTTTTCCCCGGACGCTTTTAAAACCACCGGGAATCCAATTTTTACTGCCTCTTTCACCGCAGAATCGACATCGTTGGCGACGGCTTCGCGGCAAACCGGGATGTCGAAGCTGGCGCAGAATCTTTTGGCGTCATACTCATTGAGAGCGCTCTGGCCTTTGCTTAAAGCTTCCTTGATGATATCCATAAACGGTGTCCCTATCTTGCAGATAAAAATTCGGCTTAAAAATTATGGCACAGTGGCCTGTCGATGGCAAGTTTGCTTTCTTAAATTGACTTTGGGGCGGGGCGTTGCTAACATTTAAGCAGGAGGTAGCATGACTCCCGGACAAAGTGAATCCAGGCTGGTACTGTTTCCGCCTACAGCTGAAGTCAACGGGAAGAGCCATCTTGCCCTTGGTGGCTGCGATGCTGTGGCACTGGCGGAAGAGTTCGGCACGCCTCTCTATATTTTCGATGAGGTAACGCTGCGCCAGAAGTGTGCCGAATTCAGGAATGAGTTCGGCAGGCGCTATCAGGATGCGGCCATTGTCTACGCGGGCAAGGCCTTCATCAACCGGGCGCTGGCGCTCCTCTTCAGGGAGGAGGGGCTGGGGCTGGACGTTGTTTCCGGCGGGGAAATGAACATTGCCCGGTCGGTTGATTTCCCGATGGAAAAGGTTTACTTCCACGGCAACAACAAGTCGGCCGAGGAACTTGGCATGGCTCTGGAATATAAAGTCGGGCGCATTGTCATCGACAATTTTCAGGAGCTGGATACGCTGGCGGGGATAGCCGGTCGGCGAGGCGTCCGACCCGATGTATTGCTGCGCCTGACGCCGGGCGTTGACCCGCATACGCACAGGCATATCTCCACCGGTATCGTGGACAGCAAGTTCGGTATCCCTCTCGCCGGTGCTGATGAGGCAGTGGCAAAGGTAATGTCAGCCGCCAATCTTAACCTGATAGGGCTGCATTTCCACCTCGGCTCGCAACTATTCGAGGTCGAGCCTTACCAGGAGGCGATTAAGGTCATTCTGGCCCTGGCGGCAGAGATGAAGCCCAGGCATGGCTTTGAACTCAGGGAGCTCGATATCGGCGGCGGCTTTGCCGTCCAGTATACGGTCGATTCGCCGGCACCGCCGGTATCCGAATATGCTGAGGCAATCATGGCCATAGTGACCGAGAAGTGCGGAGAGCACAACCTTGAACTGCCGAAGCTGGTTATCGAGCCGGGCCGGTCAATCGTGGGTCGGGCAGGCGTGGCACTGTACCGAGTGGGCGTGGTCAAGGACATACCCGGCATCAGATGCTATGTGTCCGTGGATGGCGGGATGGCGGATAATATCCGCCCCGCCCTTTA
Source organism: Dehalococcoidales bacterium (assembly GCA_016783105.1). Next base: position 30,116 of record JADHXF010000002.1, read on the forward strand.
TGACGCCCGCTATGAAGCTGTGGTGGCGAACCGGATGAACGATAAGGCAACGAAGAAGGTTACCATTGCCGGTAAGTTCTGTGAATCCGGTGATATACTGATAAAGGATATTGAGCTTCCCGAGATTGCCGCGGGAGATATCCTGGCGGTGCCCGATTGTGGTGCCTACTGCCTGGCGATGGGCAGCAACTATAATGCCTCGCTGAAACCGGCAATCGTGCTGGTAAACGGGGGCAGGGCACGTCTCATCCGCCGACGGGAAACGTATGAGGACTTGACCCGCTGTGACCTGGTGTGAAAGGTATGGTTCGGTATGTGGCAGGTAGTGGGGCAGGATAAGTCAGTATCAATTCTGCAGCGTGGTCTGGAGCGAGGTACCCTCGCTCACGCCTATATGTTAGCCGGGCCATCTCACGTGGGCAAGATGACGGTGGCGCTCAATCTGGCACAGGCCTTGAACTGCGAGTCGCCGGAGCCTCCCTGCGGTCAGTGTCAGACATGTCAGAAGGTCAAAGTCGGCAATCATGCTGATGTCCAGATAATCGGCTTAACTCAGAATGGTGATGCGGCTGGGGCCAAACTTATTAGCATTGACCAGGTACGGGATATGCAGCACTCGGCCAGTCTGCCGCCTTTTGAAGGTAAATGTAAAGTGTTTATCATCGAGGACGCTGAACTGCTATCAGTTGAAGCAGCAAACTGCCTGCTCAAAACGCTGGAGGAGCCCACAGGTAAGGTGGTCTTCCTTTTGCTGACCACGAACGAGAAACTGTTACCAGCGACCGTGGTCTCGCGCTGCCAGCGCCTGGAACTGACCCCGCTTCCTTCTCCACAGATGGAGGAAGCACTCCAGAAACGCTGGGGAATTGAGCCACAACTGGCAAAACTCCTGTCGCGATTGTCCAGGGGATGTCTGGGCTGGGCAGTTACGGCGGCTTCCGACGACCGTATACTGCAGGAGCGAGCAGAAAGGCTGGAACATTTATATGAAGTTATCAGGGCAGACACCGAGGCGCGCTTTAGCTACGCGGCGCAGCTGGCGGCTCAGTTTGCGCAGAACAGGGCGGCGGTGCAGGAAATACTTGACCTCTGGCGGGACTGGTGGCGCGACCTGCTGCTGGTGAAGACGGGTTGTTCCGATTACGTGGCCGGTACTGACCAGTCAAATATGTTGAATTATATGGCTGAGCATTATACCATGGAACAGATAAGGGGTTGCCTTGGCAGCATCATGGCTGCAGAAAGACAACTCAGACAGAACGCCAATCCGCGGCTGGTGCTGGAAGTGCTGATGCTCGATATGCCGGGAAAAGCGGGAAAAATCGAGGCGAATTGAGTGCCAGGGTAATGGTGAACGATGGCTGAGCAGATTGTTGGTGTAAGATTTAAAACGGCGGGAAAGATATATTACTTTGATCCGGCTGGCCTGGACCTTGCGGTCAATGACCACGTCATCGTGGAGACGAGTCGCGGACAGGAGCTGGGGAAGGTCGTCATTGCGCCGCGGCCGGTGCCGGCGAATGAGGTTAACGAACCATTCAAGGCGGTAACGCGCAAAGCCGGGCCAGAGGACGTGGCACGTATTGATGAGCTTGAGGCCAGGGCTGAGGAAGTGTTAATTGAATGCGGGAAGATGATCGTTGAGCTCCATCTGCCGATGAAACTCCTTTCCGCGGAATACAATATTGATGGCAGTCGGCTCACCTTCCTGTTCAGTGCCGAGACGAGAGTGGATTTCCGCGAGCTGGTGCGTCGGTTGACCAAGCAGTTCCATGTAAAAGTGGAACTGCGACAGGTCGGCACCCGGGACGAGGCCAAGCTCATAGGTGGCTTCGGCCGGTGTGGTCGTCCGCTGTGCTGCATGAGCTTTATCACCGAGTTTGACCCGGTTTCAATCAAGATGGCGAAAGACCAGAACCTGCCATTGAACCCGATGAAGATATCCGGTGTCTGCGGCCGCCTGATGTGCTGCCTGGGCTATGAGAACGAGCAGTACCGCACCATTAAGGAGAAAATGCCCAGGGTGGGCCAGCAGGTAGCAACGGCCATGGGCGATGCGACGGTTGTGGGCAATAATCTGCTGAAGGAAACGGTGTTCGTGCAGTTAGAGGGCGAGGCGACCGTTGAACTACCGCTCGGTGAAGTCTCGTACTAGCCGGTGTGTTCACTGTGGCAGATATTTTTGCCATTCGTGTCTGGCCTGGCGGTGGTGGTAAGGAACGCTGAAGAAAACATTGTCACCGGGATAAGCTGGTTTATGGGGGAGCTTCATCCCGGCTTCCTGTGGGGTTCTGCCGGCCTTGCGGCGGTTGCAGGGCACACAGGCGCTGACCACGTTTTCCCAGGTATGCTGTCCGTCCCGGTAGCGGGGAATCACGTGGTCTAAAGTCAACTGCTTGGTTTCTTTGCCGCAGTACTGGCAGGTATATTTGTCACGGTTGAAGACCTCATAGCGGGTCAATTTTTTCTGTCGGTAGGGGCGTTTCACCATGTAGGCGATGCGTATTACGGAAGGAAGCTCAAAGCTATCACTGACCGTGTGGATAAAGCCGGCGCCATTTTCCAGCATCTCCGCCTTGCCCTGGTAAATCAGCACGACGGCGCGCTTGGCCCGGCATACGGTGAGCGGTTCGTAACTCTGGTTCAGTACCAGAACCGGAAGGTTTATCATACTCTGAACTTCTTCCTCTCCGAGGCTACCTCATTTTACTGGAAAAACCCCGGCACAAGCAAACTGCCATTTTTTCGGTAAGTCTATTATCGTCTGGTCTGGCAGGTGATAAAGCGCATGGCGCATGCGGCGGCATTGGCCAGCAGTTTCTCCGCCTCGGCCATGGACTGTTCAAGCGTGATTGGTCCCGGAGCGATGCTGAGCACGGCATCGATGCCCTGGTCGAAGACCACGTGGCAATCGTCGGCCACCTCGCCGGCCAGAGCGATGACTGTCGCCCCGAATTTCTTGGCGGCCAGGGCCACGCCGGTCGGCACCTTGCCCATCGCCGACTGGCAGTCAATGCGACCCTCGGCGGTAAAGACAACTTCCGCACCTTTCAAGTCGGCAACCAGATTGGTTGCCCTGATGACAACATCGATTCCAGGCACCATCCTGGCTTTCAGGAATACCATCAGACCCAGCCCCAGCCCGCCGGCCGCCCCGGCTCCGGGCACCTCCCTGAGGTCGATATCAAGGGCTTTTTTAATCACGTCAGCGTAATGCGAGAGCGCGGCATCAAGTTGCTTCACCATTTCGGGAGTGGCGCCTTTCTGTGGGCCGTAGATGGCGGAAGCCCCGCGAGGCCCGCAGAGGGGATTGTTGACATCGGAAGCGAGCGTCACCTCGAAATCGGCCAGCTGCGGGTCCATGCCGGAAAGGTCAATTTTTTCCAGTCTGGCCAGGGCGGCGCCGCCGAAGGGGAGGTCTTTGTCATCAGCATCGAGGAGCCTGACGCCGAGCGCCTGCGCCATACCGGCGCCACCGTCGTTGGTGGCACTACCCCCGATGCCGATAATCAGTTTTCGGCAGTCGTGGTCGAGCGCAGCGCGAATCAGCTCGCCAGTGCCGTAGGTGGTGGTGATAAGCGGATTGCGCTTTTCCGCAGGCACCAGCGGTAGACCGGAAGCAGAAGCCATCTCAATCACGGCGGTGGTGTTATCGCTCAAAATTCCCCAGTGAGCGTTCACCCGCTCTTGCAGCGGTCCGGTGACCTCGGTGGACATCATTTTGCCGCCGGTAGCATCGACCAGCGCCTGCACCGTGCCCTCACCGCCGTCGGCCATTGGTTTCAGTACCGTTTCCGCATCCGGCACGATGCGTTTCACCCCTTCCTCAATGGCCCGCGCCACTTCCAGAGCGGTGAGGTTTCCTTTAAATCCTTGCGGGGCAATTACAATCTTCATGGCATCGCTCCATCAGAGAAATGCTTGTTGCGTTCAATCTTTACCGCTGGCGTTCCGGTAGGCCTCGTCAAGCAGTTCCACGATTTCCAGGACAGATACCGGCAGCTTCTGCTGGCTTGCGCCGCAGGCAAGCTGCATTATGCAGGCCGGGCAACTCGAAACTAAAGTATCGGCGCCGGTCCTGGTAACGTTTCCCATCTTTCGTTCCAGCACTTTCTGGGATAAATCATAGTTCTTGAAAGCATAGCTTCCCGCGGCGCCACAGCACATGTCTGCCTCATTCATCTCAACGAACTCGACACCCGGTATGCTCTTCAATATGGTGCGTGGCTGGTCCGTTATTTTCTGGTAGTGGGCAAGGTGGCAGGGATCATGGAAAGTAACTTTCCTCTTGAGCTCGCCCATTTCGGTGTTCAGGCCGATGTCAACCAGGAATTCACTGATGTCCTTGACCTTGCCGGCAAATTCCTTTGCCTTGTCCGCCCATTCGGGGTCTTCAGCCAGCAGCTTGGCGTAGTCTTTCAGGAACGAACTGCAGCTGGCACAGGGCGTGACGACCGCATCCACCTTCATTTTACTGGCCATATCGATATTTTTTCTGGCCAGGTCCCGTGCCGATTCTGTATCACCATAACCGGCGGCGGGCAGGCCGCAGCAGGCAAAGTCGGGCACGGTAACTTCTACCCGGTTCTTATTGAGCACTCGAATCGTGGCCGCCGCTTTTTCCGGCGCGAAATTGGGCGCGTAGCAGCCAAGAAAATAGGCTGCATTGTATCTGGGCTTAGCTATCTTTTTCACCGCGCGCTTTACGGTTTTCAGGCCTTCGCTGGCGGGCACTCTCGGTACCATGGCCTCAGCTTTCCCCGCGTCTCCAGCCAGTCTGGTCAGGCCCGTCTTCCTTGCCAGTGTGTGAAGGCCGGTGACATCGGCCAGCCGGAGGAGTCTGGAAGCCTTGTAGAGCCGTTCCGGGTTGGGCAGCAGTTTCTGGAACAACAGGCGCTGTATCCAGGATTCTCCCTTCTGCCTGAGCAACTCCTGCCTGGCCTTGAAAATAATTTCCCCCGTTGGTACTCCAGGCGGACAGTGCTCCGTGCAGCCGTTACAGGTCAGACAGTTGAATATCGGGTCCTTCAGGTCAGCAAGCTCCAGCCTTTTATCAAGAAGGGCGCTGCGGAGCAGCGCCACGCGCCCTCTGGCAGTGGTCCATTCTATCCCCGTAACTTTGTAGATGGGGCAGCCCGCCAGGCAGAGCCCGCATTTATTGCAAAGCTGTAAAGTTTTCTCTAATTCCTCAGCCACGGTTGGCATGGTCAGAATGAACCTCCTACCAGCCGACCCGGATTCAGAATTTTTTTCGGGTCGAACTCAGTTTTCAGTCGCCTCATCAACTGGTAGTCATTGCGTGGCGGCAAGTTGGCCACCTCTTTTCTTATGGAAAGCGATGCTGATTCAACGAGAAAGAACCCGCCCAGACTGGCCGCGGCGTTTTTCAGTACGCCGGTGATGGTTACCAGTCTCTCTGGCTTATCGGTCAAATAGGTATAGAGTATTCCATTGCCGCAGTGGGCCGTCATGCCAGTTTGCACGCCATGGCTGACGCTGATTTTCTTTAACTGCTGGAACATGTCTCCCAGCTTGCTGATGGGCACCGAGGCCTTGCCCTGAAGGGTTGCTGAACTGGCAATGAGCATTGCTTCATGGACACCCCGGTATGCCTTCCAGGCACGAGATGCCTTTTCGTCTTCCAGCGTCAGAGTAGATTTCGCCTTGTTTGCTTCGGCGAGGGAAACTATGTCCTTCTGGTGTCGCTTTACGTCACCTTTCGTCCCTTCAGAGTTAACAATTAAAAGCACCTCATTGTCATTGAGGCTTGAGCCTATAGTATCTGCCAGGTTGTTTCCGGCTACCGAATCAACCAGCTCAATGGCGCTGGGCGTTAAAGGTGAATTAAGGAGCTGGCCGACCACGCGGAAGGCGTCCTCGGGGCCGGTGAAGGTTATATAGAGACTTGTCCTCACTTCAGGCAGAGGGAAAAGCCGCAGCACGGCCTCGGTGATGACGCCTAAGGTGCCCCAGGAGCCAATGTACATCCGGCACAGGTCTATGCCGGCCACGTTCTTCATTGTCTTCCCGCCGGTGTGGATGATATCGCCGGTGGGGGTAACAACGGTAACTCCGAGAATCAGGTCGCGTGTCGCCCCGTACATGATTCTTCCCGGGCCATTGGCATTGGTGGCGATTTCCCCGCCGATGGTCGAACTCTCTGCATGGAGCGGCTCCAGGGGGAAGAAGAGGTTCGTTTTTGTCAGTTGCTGCTGCAGCTCACCATTGACCATCCCCGCCTGTACCTGAACAGTGAAATTGCCGGCATCAAGCTCAACCACCCGGTTCATATTTTTCAGGCAGACCACAGTATCCACCGCCTCCAGGCATGGCCCAATCTCCTGCTTGGAGCCGCCTCCCCATGGGATAAGAGTTTTTCGGGATTCATTGGCTGCCTTGATGATGCTCGCTACCTGCTCGGTTGAAGCTGGAAAGACGACGGCCTGGGGAGTAAACCCGTCAACCATGTAGGGTGCGGTCGCTTTTTCGCCGGTGCGCACATTCTTGGCACCAGCGATTTCCCCCAGCTTCTGATAGAATGTCTGCTTTTCCGGTGAAACGGTATCAGTCATTGCTGTGCTACCCTTTCCTTTACTGGCCGCGGCGCTTCTGTCTCCGGTGGAAACATCTTCCCCGGGTTGCAGATATCATCGGGGTCAAAGACGTGTTTCACCTTGCGCATGGCGGCGATATCCGCCGGGTCGAACATGGAACGCATGGCGTCTATTTTCTCCAGGCCTATACCGTGTTCACCCGATATGGTGCCACCCATGGCGATGCAGGCATCAAGGATATCACTCGCCGCCTTTTTCGCCACCTGATGTTCCTCCGGATTACTGACATCAAACAGAATCAGCGGATGGAGGTTGCCGTCACCGGCGTGAGCCACGTTAACGATGAGCACCTTGTATTTTTCAGCAATCTCGCCTACTTTGTGGAGCGCTGCCGGCAGCTTATCCCGTGGGACGGTACCGTCGCATACTATGTATGGGGGGCAGATTCTGGCTACTGACCCGAAAGCCCCCCGACGTCCCTTCCAGAGGGCGTCACGTTCGGCATTGGTCTGGGCGATGCGCAGTTCACGGGCTTTAGCTTTTCGGCAAATCTCTGATATCTCATGCACCTGCTTCTCCAGAGTATCAGCCAGTCCGGCGACTTCAATCAGGAGAATACCGGCGGCATCGGTGGGGTAGCCGGCGTTCACACTCTGCTCGATTACCTGGCACATTTTCTGGTCCAGCAGCTCGATGGCTCCAGGTACGATGCCGGCGCCGATGATGTCGGAGACGGCCTGGCTGCTATCTTCAAGGTGGTCGAAGATGGCCAGCATGGTTCGTGACGCTTCCGGTTTGGGGATGATATGCAGGGTCAGCTTCGTCGCCATGCCCAGCATTCCCTCTGAACCAATGAACAGGCCCCTCAAATCATAGCCCGGGAAATCTTCAACATAATCGCCGATATTAACCACCTCGCCATTGGCCAGGACAATTTCCATGCCGCAGACATATTTGGAGGTTACTCCGTAACGGAGGCACATCGGTCCACCCGCGTTCTCGCCGATGTTGCCACCCATTGTGGAGCTTTTCTGACTGGCCGGGTCTGGTGGGTAAAAATAGCCCAGAGGTGCCAGGGCATTCTGCAAGTCAAGATTGACCACCCCGGGCTCAACCACCGCCCTGCGGTTGGCGGTGTTGATTTCCAGAATCCGATTCATGCGGCTGATTTCAATAATGATGCCGCCTTTAACTGGTATGGTGCCACCAGATAGATTGGTGCCGGCACCACGAGGCACCGCCGGTATCTTTTCCCGGTGCGCTAGCTTCATTATTGCGGAGACTTCAGCAGAGCTGTGAGGGAAGACGATGACATCAGGCATTTCCTGCCTCATGGTGGCATCATAGGAGTAGGCGATTAAGTCTTTGAGGTCGAACAGGATATTTGCTTTGCCGACAATTTTGGTCAGGTCTTTGATAAAGTTCCGTGCTATCAAGTTCCGCTCCTTTTCCTTCCCGTACGCGCCACTAAATGAGACAGGCGGTAATGCTGCGGTTGGGCGGCGTCATTCCAGGTAAATTAGCTACAGTCTGGCCCACGCTTCCATAAGGGTGCGTTTGGCATTGGCTACCACCACATCCGGGTTCTGCCCGGATAGCGGTTTGACCTCGAAGGCAACCACGTTCTGTTTTCCCGCGCCGATGTAACCGATTTCCATCAGGGCTTTTAAGAACAGCCTTACCTCTTCCACATCATTTTCCCCGGCAGCCAGCCCGAACGGAGGGTGTTTGTCTCCATAAGCGGGGTGGCTCTTATCTTTCAATATGCAGCTGCCGATATGTACGTGTGCCAGATAATTCTTGGCCGTCTTGACGGCATAGTCAGGCTTTTCCTTGAGCAATGGCAGGTGGCTCAGGTCAATCATCAGACCGAAGTTCGGGTAGTTCCGTTTCACCTCTCTGGCTACCTCCACCGCCTCTGGGGTGGGGCCGATGAGGCATTTTTTGTCGTACTCGCGGTCAAAAATCTCCATGGCGATGCCGAGGTCGCCCTTGCTCTGCGCGTAGCTGCAGATCTGGGAAAGCGAATCGATTAGCAGTTCCTTCGCCTGGTCGTACTTACTTTTGGCCGGTGCCGGCCCGCTGAGGACGGCGAGCTGCCTGGCACCGAGCATATATGCCTCATCCACGCCACCTTTAATCATGGAGATGGCGGCTTCGCGCTGCTGTGGTACCAGGCTGTTAAGGTCAAGCTTGTTGTTTACCAGCAGTGCCTGGCCAACGTAGCCAATGACAAGGTGGCTGGCCCCGAGTATCTGCATGACCTCATCCCTGATATCCTCCGGAACTGTGGCAATCTCAATGGCACCGAAAAACTCGTCCTCGGCGATCTTTCTGATGGACTCAACCGTATCCGTCTCCGGATAGGCCATCAGCTGCACGATGCCGACCTTCATATATGAGTGCAGGTTATCGTTCATAACAGTTACTCCTTTCGGAAGTTATTATTGTGGCAGAATTAACCGCAGGTTCATTAAGGGAAGAGAAAAAAGTGTTACCAGATAAATGAAAGGGACCTTTTTCCAGATGCCCGGGATGATTTTAATGCCTTCGTTTCCTGATATACACGCCAGGGTTTGGGTCATTGGCAACCTGCTCATACCTTACTTCTGGTGAGTTGTTCTGAAGGGGGACTCCAATCTCAAATATAGCACAGCACCCAGAATGCGTCAAGGAAAATGCTCACTCTTTCAGCAGGGGGAGGATGAGGGGACCTTCCGGAATCACGATGATTTCAGCGTTATCTCCCAGTACGGCGAGGGCTTTTTCCAGGCCTTCCTCAACTGTGCCGACCGGTGTCATCATCATGTCACGAACGGTGCGGTCATCCAGGCTTGAGACGAGGTAAATATCGTGCTTTAGCTGGGTACGGGCCAGAATCTGGTTTTCCCACTGGACCCCGACGGGCTCTTCCTGCTTTATCTTCCGTATCACCTCTTTGGGAGAAGCAACCGAACGGTGCAGTTCCAGAAAGGCTTGCGGCCCGATGCCGGCGCTGCATAATGAAGCCACGATGATTATGCCGCCATCGCGGGTAATCTGGGCAGCGGTGTCAATGCCTTTACAGGTCTGGTACAGGTCCAGGTCAAGCGGTGCCCCGCTGTTGGTGGTTATGGTGATGTCCGCCCGCTGAGGCACTTTAACACCGGCGATTTTCTTTTCTATACGGCAGCCTTCCTCATGTGCTTTAAACGGGTGGCCGGCGACGACATGCGTTATCTTCCTGTCTTTATTGAGCAGTACATTGACAATAAAGTTGAGCCTGGCCATCCGCGCCTGCTCAACGAGGTCTTCGTGCAGCGGATTTCCTTTGAGAATACCGGCGCGTGTCTTGGGGTGCTCTATCATCTGGTAGCCGTGGTTGTGATAGGCGGAGCGGGCGCTGAACACTCCCGGAGCGATGCTCTTCCGCCCCCCGGAAAAGCCGGCGAAGAAGTGCGGCTCAATAAAGCCGGTGCTGATGCGGAAATCGGCATCGATGACACGGCGGTTTATGTCCACAGGGGTACCCCTTGAGGTGGTGCCAATATATACGGTGTCATTCACATCGTGGTTGACGACATTGTAGTTGGCCACGATATCTGCGCCCAGTTTTTTTGACAGTTCCGCTTTGTTCAATGGTGGGTGCAGGCCGAGGGCAATCATGATGGTGATGTTCTGGCGCGGAACCACGCTTTCCAGCTCGGCGAGTAGAGGAGGCAGGATACGGTCATCGGGGCAGGGCCTGGTATTATCGGTGACCAGGACCACCACCTTGTCGCCCGGTTTAACCAGGTTGCGCAGTGACGGTGAGTCTATCGGCGAGCGCAGGCTCTGTGTAATAGCTTCTCTTTCATTGGCTAGGCCCCTGGCATCCTGTCTGGTGAGTACGCAGACAATGTTCTTGGTCGGTATCCTCGCCGTTATCGAGCATTCCCCGCAGGGTAATTCAATCTCGGTTAGTTCCATTCCCGACGTTGCTCCTTCTGTTATAGGTGCCTAAATGCAGTACTACCCATTATATAATGGGTAGTACCTGTACTGCACTGTTTACCTGTTATAGGAGCAGGCTGCTATTTCTTGGCCATGGCTGTCAGCAGCTTGGCGGCACGCGCCGGGTTGAAAATGCCGCAGGCACACTGGGGTGCCAGCACTTTGGCCGCTTCGTCGGCCGTTTTCCGTCCCGCTTTTACCTCGTCCACCATTGACTTCACTAGGTTAGAAGCCACCATGGCGTGACCGCACATGGTAGTAACTTCTTGGACTTCCTTGGCCGGTAACTTCTTAGTGTTACCCCAGATACCTCCCGAGAAATCAACCGAGTGTGGTTTGAGGCCAGCTGCTTCACAGATACAGTCTACCGAGTCGAACGGACCACTGACCACCACTGACATTCCCAGGTCAGCGTCTTTAAGCTCCTTTAAGACTTTAGTTGCCGTATCGCTATCAATAAAAACGCCATGCACAATGCTGGTGCTGGTAACCTTGGATAATATGTCGTCCATATTAGAATTAAACATGTTGCCGCTCTGCATGTCACCAGCGTTGACCGGATTATGACGTATCATGATCCTCAGAAACTCGCGCATTTTTTCGTCGGCCCCGTCCTCATTAAACCCCTTGGCTGCCATACACAGGAAAATGTAGTCTTTATCTAAGCTCTCTTTACTTCCCTGACGGTGCAAAGTATGTGTCATTTATGATTCCTCCTTGAATAAAGGGCGACCTAGGCCAACGTTGACTTTACCGTTGATGTATAGAGGCACTTTGAGTTCCTCCAGAGGCTTTTCACAGAGCGCTGAACCATCTGCCTCAAGTTTGGTAGAGATGGTCAGGGTAAAAACCGTTTCAATCTGTTCGGCAACTTCCCTGATTGCTTTAATCACCGCTGGTATATTATCAACCGCAGTAATGCTCTCAATCATGGCCGAACACGCTTTTTCATTGAGAATCTCATCGTTTAGCTTGCCGGTGCTCTTGTCAACCATAAGATGAGTGACTGGGTTATCGTGAGCAAACTCAACCCCCGTTTTGGCCATCGCCTGGGCTACCTTCTCAACATCGTAGAATCTAACCCCGACGCCGGGGCGACCCATCTCCGCAGTTACACCAACAAAACCTCTCTTGAAACGGCCGGTAACATCGGTGGTTTTCGCCTCTTCCGTGCCTCTGCCAGGAATCCTGGTCTCCTTGTGTACTATAAGCGGATTGGAGAAAGCAGCCCTCACCGAACGGGGCCACTCATGAATTCCCTCAACAAAGGCGTCAACCGGGCATACCTCCGCTCTTAAACAGACCCCACATTCAACACACTCGTCTTCATCGATGACTGCCATGTCATCCTTCATGCTGATGGCTTCCATCGGGCAGTAGGGCAGACAGACTTCACAGGCGATGCACAATTCAGGGTCAATTTTCATTCTGCACTTTACTCCTTTAATTTTTTTCTATTTTTTGGCCAAGTCTTCAATGCCCAGTTCTTTCAAAGTCTCGGGCAGTGGCATACCGGTTTTTCTATCCCAGCCCATCAACTGGTAGTACTGGTCGAGCATCTTTTCCCAGTGCGGGGCGATGGGCTTATCTTTATTCGGGCCATCCACAGACTGCGAGCCGTACCTCGGTGACGTCGTCTCCTTATCCGGTGTCAGCCCGCACTTGAGGTTATAGATACGCGTCACGTTGACCACGCGGCGGCCAATCTTCATCACCTCTTCCAAGCTGATGTTCCAGCCCGTAGCGGCGTTGATGGCCTCGGTCTGCGTTTCGGTGTCGTTGAAGCCGGTAAACCAGCACTGGACAAGGCAGTCACTGACCGTCATCGAGCCGGTGGAATTAGCCTCCGCCTGGACTACATGGTCGGGGTTGAAGACGTCCATGGGGTTGGGCATTTTCCACAGGTCTTTGTTCACCACCAGCATCTGGGTCTGAAGTGTGCCGGTATCAGAGACAACGGTGTCCAGCATTTCCACCCAGCGTCCACGGTGGTCATGGCCTCTCGGTGAGTTGCCTTTACCGGTGAAGATAGCCCAGTTCACCGCCTCTCCGCCCAGCTTCTCGGCAGCGCGCTTGACGCCTTCGGCAAGAGTGTCACCGTAGCCGCGGCGATTGGCTATGTTTTCGAGCAAGGTGCGAGTTGCTTCAGCGTTACCCCAGGTCATTTCCAGGCCATCGAGGGTCTCTTTTTTCAGCGCGCCTTTTTCATAGCACTCCATTACCCAGCCAACAAGCCATCCAGCCTCGTTGCAGTCCATGCCGAGACGGTCGCATACATTGCTGAGCATGACGGCGGCGCCGGGGTCTTTCTGCCCAATCTGTGGTCCCCAGGCCGCCCACTGCTCATACTCAGGCTCCTTGCCGAAGAATCCCTTGTACGGTCCCTCGGTAACGGTCATCAGTTCATAATGGTGGGATGCGCAGCCGAAGCAGGGGTAGTTCTGGCTCTGAAAAAGTGGGCGCACACGCTGTCCGTCGAAGAGGTCTTTTTCCGGGAAGACGTTGGTCTGATAATTCTTGACCGGCAGCCAGCCGGCGGGTTCTGCGCTCGGTACCACGCGGCTGGTACCCCAGTTGAAAACGCCACCGCCGCCGAAGGCTTTGGCACCTTCGGTTGTCTTCCTGGCCAGCTCACCTAGCTTCGCTGAGTCGGCAAACTGAAGCTTGTTGGTGACGCGTGCGGCGGCAAATGCCTTCAGCTTTTTCGAGCCCATCACGGCACCGAGGCCGTTGTGGGCAGCAGCATGGCCGCGGTCGCCAAAGATGCCGGAAAACCGCACCATGTTCTCGCCCGCCGGGCCGATGCTGAAGACGCTCATCCCCCGTTCTTTATAGCCCAGTTCTTCTTTTATGGCATCTTCCGTTTCCCAGGTCCCCTTGCCAACCAGTTGACTGGCATCCCTGAGTTCGACACCACCTTCATGCAGGTAGAGGTATTTCCAGGTGGGAGAGGCACCCTGAACGACAATGGCATCGTAGCCGCACCACTTGAGGTAGGCCCCGAAGTTCCCGTTCGCCTGACTGGAGGTAGCGCCATTGGTCATGGCACCTTTAGTGGTTATGGAGATGGTACCGCATCCAGGAATTCGGCTGCCGCCGAGAATGCCTGAGCCAAGGAAGAAAATGTTTTTCGAGTCAGACCAGTCAATTTTGGGGTCGACTTCTTCCATCAGGTACTTGGCGCCAAGCCCCGTACCACCGAGATACTTGCGGAGCGTGGCTTCGTCCAAGGCCTCGTCATGCAGTTTACCCTGGGTGAGATCGACTCTAAGCACTTTACCTGTGGAACCATACATGCTTATACTCCTCCTTTTACCCCCCATAAAACCCGGGGGTCAGTTTTATATTATCCCCTTCTTTAAGCTCGGTATTGAGGTCTTGCAGCGAGGATAGAAACGTGCCGTTAAAAACCACGGCACAGTAGTTGAGAAGGTCATTTTTAGAATCGATGAAAGCTTTCTGGTTGAACCTGGGATACTTCCTGGCCAGCTGTTGCAGTAAATTCATCATGGATGAACCCTCGGAGACTTCCTGCTCGAAAGCCAGCTTGTCCCACCCTTCGTGGTCGAAATCCTCCTTCAACCACGACATAACCTCGATGCTGACCTTTACGGTTGCTCCTGTTTTAGCCTTAACCTCAGTCACGCTCGATTCCGTACCTGCCCCAGTTATATTCTATGCGGAACGTTTGTGTGTTACGACTAGCCCCGTGCCAGCTGCAGATATTCGCGACCCGATTTCACAATCATCGCCACGACATTGTAAACGATGAACTTGAAGCCCTGTTCCTTGCGCAGTTTCAGCGTATCCGCGTCATAGGCCACGGTGCCGGTTGCCTTGCCGGCGGCGTGTATCTCTTTAACCAGGCGGTCAATCAGTTCCTGTACTTCAGGGTGCTTCATCTGACCGGGATACCCCATCGCTTGAGACAGGTCGTTCGGCCCGATGAAAACGACATCGATGTTGGGCACGGTCAGTATTTCTTTGAGGTTTTCCACCGCTTCCATGGTTTCTATCTGGACAATAACCAGTGTTTCGCGATTCGCTTCCTGAACATATTCGCCCAGTGGACCGGACAACCCCCAGTTGTTGGCCCTGACGCCGGCCAGCCCTCTCCTGCCTTCCGGTCGGTACTTGACCGAGCGCACCACGTTTTCCACGTCGGCCTTGGTATTGAGCAGTGGCAACTGCACGCCCAGCGCACCCATATCAAGAAAGCGGAGGATATTCTGTTGGATATTCATGGCAATGCGAACCAGCGGCGTGATGTTAACCGCATCGGCTGCCCGTATCATCTGCTCACAGGATTCCAGGCCCATCGGGCCGTGCTCGGCATCAATGAGGGCAAAATCAAATCCAAGATGGCCGATGATTTCGACAATGGAGGGGTTTGAGACATTGACGAATACGCCGTAGGTGGTTTCGCCGGCGAGTATTTTCTCCTTGGTCAGATTCTTTTTCATGCTTCTCCTCCAAGCTTCTTTCACAATGTCAAACTGCTGGTATGTTAGCACAGGCGGATTTTATTTGTCAAAAAATGGCGCCGCTATATTTTAAAGAACCATGCTTAATAATAGAAGGGTAATCGTGCTATAATCGTAGGTATGAAAAAAGAGCTTATGGACATTCTGGTCTGTCCGGTATGCAAGGGTGAGCTGCAATTGACTGTGGCTGAAGAGAACCAAGAGGAGATTGTCAGCGGCAAACTGCACTGTAGCAAGTGCCGGGTGGACTACCCGATTGTTGATACTATCCCCAACCTGCTGCCGCCCGACCAGCGCGATTAGTCAGGCCGATAGGTCGCGCAGCTCTGGGGAGATTCCCAGACCTCAACGCTGGAGACCGAGACGGATTTTCCTGCCAGCTTTTTGCTGAGTTCACGGTAGATTATCGTGGCGAGGTGCTCGGAGGAGGGGTTGATTTCGTCAAATGGAGGCACATCGTTGAGGCAGGTGTGGTCAAATTTGTTCAGGATGTCATTCAGGTGTTTTTTCATCTCGGTGAAATCATAGGCCATGCCGGCATCGTCAAGTTTGGCGGCGCTTGCCCTGGCCACTACGCGAAAACGATGCCCGTGCAGCGCCTCGCAGCGGCCGCGGTAACCGCGCAGGAAGTGGGCGGCATCGATATGGCTTTCCACAGCTATTTCATACATGTCTGAACCCGCCTATTCCAGTTTGAGCACTCCCTGTTTTTCGGTAGCGCTCTTGAGCAGTTCTTTCACCGTCTTGCCCGCTACCGGGTGAATAATATCCGGGGCAATCTCATCAAGAGGGATAAGGACAAAAGCCCTTTCCGTCATTTTGGGGTGGGGAATTACCAGCTCCGGAGTTTCAATAACCTGGTCGCTGTAGAGGAGGATGTCGATGTCTATAGTTCGGGGTGTGCCCGATTTCCCGACCCTGCCCAGCTTGCGCTCAATGCCCTTGGCGAGCGCCAGCAGTGCCGATGGTTCCAGTCGGGTGAATGCCTGGCACACCAGGTTGAGGAAGCGGGGCTGGTTGCTGTCACCCAGTGGCTCGGTATCGTAAATGGATGAGATTTCTCCCATGCGCAGGCGCTGAGATAAGAATTCCAGTGCTCTATCCAGGTTGGCCTGGCGGTCTCCCAGGTTCGAACCGAGGCCAAGGTATACGGTTACTGCTTCAGTCACGTGATATCCTCCTTCTGATAATAGCGTCGCTCATGCGGCAAATGCGGACCATCTGTTTCACGTCATGGACTCTGACGATGTCCGCGCCGTTGGCAATACCTATTGCCACTGAGGCTGCCGTACCCTCGAGGCGCTGGTCGGCGGGCAGGTCCAGCACCAGGCCAATCAATGACTTGCGGGAACTGCCCAGCAAAATCGGTTGGCCCAGTGTTTTGAGCTCATCCAGCCGGCGAACGATTTCCAGGTTCTGCTCATGGCTTTTACCAAAACCGATTCCCGGGTCAATTATGATATTATGTGATGGCACCCCGGCCTCAGTTGCCTGTTTTGTGGCTCTCTTCAGGTCGGCGGTTATCACTGTCATTATATCGTTGACAGGCCCGTCTCGCTGGTTGCTCATCATGATTATGGGTACGTTTTGTTCGGCGGCCAATTGTGCCAGCTTGGGGTCCTGCCGTAGTGCCCAGATATCGTTAATCATTGAGGCGCCAGCTTCAAGCGCCCGGCTGGCCACACCGTGCTTGTAGGTGTCAACGCTGATGGGCACCGTTATTGCACCGGCCAGCCTTTCTATAACCGGGATGACCAGGCGCAGTTCCTCATCAATGTCGTTTACCGGCAGCGGCTCTTTTCCCGGGCGGGTGGACTCCCCACCGACGTCGATGATATCGGCTCCCTCCGCCACCATGCGCTGAGCCTGTGCCAGAGTCGCCTCGATATCACTGCCGAGGCCATCTCCTGAAAAAGAGTCTGGGCTCAGGTTACAGATGCCCATGACATAGGTGCGCTCACCCCACTGGAGCTCCGTGGTGCCGATGCGTGTCACGCTTATGACTGAACTTACTGGTTCCAAAATTGCTTTCCTGACAGGGCTTTGACTTTATTCTAGCATCTTCTTGACAGTTAGCAAAACATTAATCAAACACAAGAGTTGAGGGAGTCCAAGAGGGGGCTCAGCCCCCTCTTTTCAAAATCATCCCCCTCTCATTGAGGAGAGATGATAGGTCACCGATTTGGCTGTGTTGAGGAATTAGTGGTATTATTATTGGCGGTCGGAGGTGACGCAGCATGAAGGAGGAACTGGAGAAACTGGCCAAACTGGAGGCGGAAATAAAGGCCGGTGGCGGCGAGAAACGCGTCCAGCAGCAGCATAACTCCGGTAAACTGACAGCGCGGGAGCGGCTTGACCTTCTTTTCGATAAAGGTACCTTCCACGAGCTGGACTTGTTTGTGAAACACCACTGCACCGCTTTCGGCATGGATAAGCTCTCCATACCGGCCGATGGTGTGGTTACCGGATACGGCCAGGTGAATGGTCGTACCGTGTGTGCCTACGCCCAGGACTTTACCAGCCGGGGAGGCACGCTCGGTGAGATGCATGCCAGGAAGATATGCCGGCTCATGGACCTGGCGATGAAGATGAAGTGCCCCACGGTCGGTCTGATTGACAGCGGCGGGGCGCGCATCCAGGAAGGGATTAACGCTCTGGATGGTTACGGCAACATCTTCTTCCGCAACTCCTGTGCTTCAGGTGTTATCCCGCAGATATCCGCCATTATGGGGCCGGCGGCGGGTGGGGCAGTCTATTCGCCGGCGATGACCGACTTTGTCTTCATGGTGAAAAAGACGAGCCATATGTATATCACTGGCCCTCAGGTGGTCAAAGCGGCTACCAGCGAAGAGATAAATGACGAGGCACTGGGTGGCGCCATGACCCATAATACCAAAAGCGGCGTGGCGCAGTTTGCCTGCGATAATGACCAGCAGTGCATTGAGGAGATTAAAAAACTGCTCGGCTATCTGCCCTCCAGTTGTGAAGAGAAATCAGTTGACATAACGCCAGTAGATAAAGAAGACCGTACCGACCCGGCGCTGGATGAAATCATACCGCCGGAAGCGAGTAAGGTTTACGATATGAAAGCGGTCATCCGCTCCATTGTCGATGATGGAGAGTTCTGTGAGCCCTGCCTGCATTATGCCATGAATATTGTCACCTGCTTTGCCCGCCTGAATGGCCATGTTATCGGCATCATTGCCAGCCAGCCGAACTACCTGGCGGGATGCCTGGACGTCAACGCCTCGGATAAGGCGACCCGATTTATCCGCTTTTGTGATGCTTTTAATATTCCATTATTAACCATTGTAGATGTCCCGGGGTATCTGCCCGGTAGTCATCAGGAGTGGGGCGGCATCATCAGGCACGGTGCCAAGATGTTGTGGTGCTACTCCGAGGCTACTGTTCCCAAGATAACCCTGATTACCCGGAAGGCGTATGGTGGGGCCTACATTGCCATGTGTTCGCAGAGCCTTGGCGCTGACTATACGCTGGCCTGGCCAACGGCGGAAATCGCGGTCATGGGAGCGGAAGGTGCGGCGGCCATTATACACCATCAGGAAATTAAGGAAGCTGCTGATACCGCTGCCAAAGAAAAAGAGAAGATAGAGGAATACCGCCAGTATTTCTATAATCCGTACATCGCGGCCAGTATGGGCTATATCAACGCCGTTATCCGACCTCGTGATACACGTCCTGAGATAATCGCGGCGTTTGAGGCACTGCGCAACAAAAAGGAGACCCGCCCGCCCAGAAAACACGGCAACATCCCGATGTAACTCTGCCGTTTTTACTGATACAAGATTCAAGGAGCCTCTGGTTTTTTATGGGTAAAACACTGGCTGAAAAGATACTGACTGCCAGATCAGGCAACAATGCCGGAGCTGGAGATATCGTCATTGCCCGGGTTGATCTGGTATTTGTCCAGGATACGACCGGACCGCTGACAGTAAGACAATTCCAGAAAAGCGGTCTGAAAAAACTGGCCAAACCGGAGAGAACGGCAGTATTCATCGATCACGCTGTTCCCAGCCCGACGCACACGCTCTCCAACGATCATCTGGTGCTGCGCCGGTTTGCCGGCGAGACCGGGGCGATGCTGTCTGACATAGGTGAGGGTGTCTGCCACCAGCTGGTGGCAGAATCTCTGGCCCGACCCGGGGATGTTATTGTGGCCTCCGATTCCCACACGGTAACCGCAGGTGGGCTAGGTGCCTTTGCCACCGGCATGGGCTCCTCTGATGTGGCTGTGGCCATGGGCTTGGGAAAAACCTGGTTCCGCGTCCCGGAGAGCATTCGCATTATGGTCACCGGTAAATTTCAGAAAGGAATTTCGGCAAAAGACCTCATTCTCCACCTTATCGGGCGGCTCGGTGCCGACGGTGCGACCTATAAAGCGCTGGAATTTGGCGGTGACGGAATAAAGGAAATATCAATGTCACAGCGGTTCACTATTGCCAACATGGCAGTGGAAGCGGGAGCTAAGGCCGGTACCTTCCCGGCTGATGAGATGACGAGGGATTACCTGTCGGAGCAGGGGCGTGGCACGGATTACCAGCCTGTCTTCCCCGATGCCGATGCTGCATATGAACAGACGATACAGATTGACCTTGATGGGCTTGAGCCCACCGTGGCAAAACCGCACACGGTGGATAATACGGCGCTGGCCCGTGAGTTGAGGGGGATAAAAATCCAGCAGGTCTTCATCGGTACCTGCACCAACGGGCGGCTGGACGACCTGGAAATCGCGGCCAGCATATTGAAAGGTAAAAAACGCCATCCGGATACAAGGCTAATTGTTGCCCCCGCTTCGCGGCAGGTGTTTCTGGAGGCTCTGGAGAAGGGTTATATTAAGGCTCTGGTTGAAGCCGGGGCGACGGTTCTGCCTCCAGGCTGCGGGCCATGCTTTGGGCTGCACCAGGGGGCGCTGGGCGATGAGGAAGCTTGCCTCTCCACCTCAAATCGTAATTTCAAGGGCAGGATGGGCAATCCGAAAGGTTTTGTCTACCTTGGCAGCCCGGCCACGGCAGCGGCCACGGCGCTTACCGGTGAAATCACCGACCCGAGGGAGGTAATGTAAGTGCTCAGAGGGAAGGCCTTCAAATTCGGCGACGGCATATCCACCGACCATATTATCCCGGGTCGACATGCGCACCTCAGGAGCAATCTCCCCGAACTGGCCAAGCACGTCCTGGAGGATGCTGACCCCACCTTCGTTTCCAGGGTTAAAGAAGGGGATTTCATCGTGGCGGGCAGCAATTTTGGCCTTGGCTCCAGCCGTGAACACGCCCCGCTGGTCATCAAAATGGCGGGGGTCAGCGCCATACTGGCCAAGTCCGTAGCCCGTATCTTTTTCCGCAATGCCATCAACCTGGGGGTGCCGGTGCTCATCTGTGACACCGACGGTATCAAAGATGGCGATGAACTGGAAGTTGACCTTTCCACAGGCATAGTAAAAGATGTCACCAGCGGGCAGAAACTCACCTTCGGCAAGATTCCGCAGGTAATGCTCCGTATCCTCGATGAGGGCGGGCTTATCCCCTATATCAAGAAGCACGGTGATTTCAAGCTGTAATAGAGGGAGATAATTATATGGCCTATAACGTTACCCTTATTCCCGGCGATGGCATCGGCCCGGAGGTCGTCGAGGCAACCAGGCGGGTCCTGGAAGCCACCGGCGTTGTTTTCGAGTGGGACATTGCTGAAGCCGGTGCCGACGTTATGGATAAATACGGCACGCCGCTACCCGGTTCAGTGCTGGATTCAGTAAGAAGAAACAAGGTGGCTCTGAAAGGGCCGATAACCACACCCGTCGGCTCGGGCTTTCGCAGTGTTAACGTTGCCCTCCGTAAAGAACTGGACCTTTACGCCTGCGTCCGCCCCTGCAAAACCTATCCCGGTGTGCCTTCTTTCTATAAAGATGTTGACCTGGTGGTCATCAGAGAGAACACGGAGGACCTTTACGCCGGCATTGAATTTGAACGGGGCACACCGGAAGCGATAAAACTTATCCAGCTTACCGCGGAGGCAAAGCGAGGTATCATCCGCGAAGACTCTGGCATCAGCCTGAAGGTCATTTCGGAAGCAGGCAGCCGACGCATTGTCCGCTTTGCCTTTGAATATGCACGCGCTTACGGGAGGAAAAAAGTCACCGCCATCAGTAAGGCCAATATCCTGAAATTCTCTGATGGATTGTTCCTCAGGGTTGCCCGGGAAGTAGCCCAAGAGCATCCAGGTATTGAATTTGAAGACCGACTGGTAGATAATATGACCATGCAGCTGGTGAAGAACCCGCGGCAATTTGATGTCATCGTGGCGCCGAATCTGTACGGTGATATCCTGTCCGACCTCTGTGCCGGGCTGGTAGGCGGGCTGGGGGTTGCTCCCGGTGCCAATGTCGGCGATGAGATCGCCGTTTTTGAACCGACCCACGGCAGTGCCCCTAAATACGCCGGGCAGAACAAGGCGAACCCCATGGCCATGATACTCTCCGGCGTTATGATGCTCAGGCACCTCGGTGAGGAAAAAACTGCTGACAGATTGGAAAAAGCCGTTGCTGATGTTATTGCCGAAGGCGAAAACGTTACCTATGATATGAGGCCTGACAAAACTCCCGCTGTCGGCACTGCGCAGGTTGCCGATGCGGTAATCGAGAAACTGGCGACGGGCCGAAGGGGGTGGCGCTGATAGCGGCGAAAATGAGAGAGATAAAGGCGAAAGACATCACCGACGCGGTTGCTCAGCTCTGCCAGCGCGCCAATTTTGAACTCGATGAAAATGTCCTGACAGCATTGAAGCACGCCCAGCAGAATGAGCAGTCACCCCTGGGCAAAGAGATACTGCATCAGTTGGTGGAAAACGCCCGTGTTGCTGAGGCCAAAAACCTGCCGCTATGCCAGGACTGCGGCAGTGCGGTTATCTTCCTCGAGGTGGGGCAGGACGCGCATGTGGTCGGCGGCGATATTGATGCGGTGGTGGGGGAAGGTGTCAGCCAGGGTTACACGCAGGGATACCTGCGCAAATCAATGGTCAGCCAGCCGTTTTCCGAGAGAAAAAACACCAAAGACAACACTCCCCCGGTTATTCATACCGAAATTGTGCCGGGAGACCATATCAGGATTATATGCCTGCCCAAGGGAGCCGGTTCCGAAAATATGAGCCGTCTGGCAATGCTGCGTCCGGGCGAAGGCCGTGAGGGTATTATTGATTTTGTCGTCAGAGCGGTTGATGAGGCCGGGGCCAGCCCCTGCCCGCCGTTGATTATTGGCGTGGGCATCGGCGCTACCTCGGAAGGGGCTATGCTGCTGGCCAAGAAGGCACTATTACGACCTATAGGCCAGCCGAACCCGGACCCGGAAATTGCGGAGTTGGAGAAAGAGCTACTGTCACGCATCAATGACCTGGGAATCGGGCCCATGGGCGTTGGTGGCATCACCACGGCGTTTGCGGTGCATGCCGAGACCAGGCCGACACATATTGCCAGCCTCCCCGTGGCCATAAACTTTCAATGCCACTGTTCAAGATATAAGGAGGCCAAGTTGTAGATGGAAGCGGTGCATATAACCATGCCTCTTGACCGAAAAACGATTAAGGAGCTGACCACGGGTACACCTGTGCTCATTTCCGGAATAATCTATACGGCGCGTGACGCTGCCCACAAGCGACTCGTAGAGGCGCTGAAAAGGAAGGAAGAACTGCCCTTTGTCTTAAAAGGGCAGACCATCTATTACACCGGACCTTCACCGGCCCGGCCAGGTCGAATCATCGGCTCTGCGGGGCCCACTACCAGTGGTCGCATGGACATCTATGCACCCCGTCTAATGTCCGCCGGCGTGAAGGCGATGATTGGGAAGGGAAACCGTTCCTCTGAAGTCAGGGAAGCGATGCAGAAATACAAGGCGGTTTATTTCACTGCCACCGGCGGAGCCGGTGCTCTGCTCGCCCAGTCCATTAAAAAGGCGACGGTTATTGCTTATGAAGACCTGGGCCCGGAGGCAATCAGGATGCTGACCGTGGATAATTTCCCGGCCATCGTGGCCAATGACATTTATGGAAACGACCTGTTCGAGCAGGGCAAAGCCAAATACCGGAAGGAGAAGAGCTAGCTCATGGAATGTGTTTTCTGTCGGATTGTGGCCGGGGAGCTGCCCAGCGATACGCTGTACCAGGATGAGCAAGTTATGGCCTTCCGGGATATAAACCCCCTGGCCCCCACCCACGTGCTGATAATACCAAAGCGGCATATTGGTTCTTTGGCCGAATTAAGCGACGACGAAGCGCAGATTATCGAGCGTATGGCCGGGGTAGCCAATAAAATTGCCAGAGAAGAAGGCATTGCCAGAAAGGGCTACCGGCTCGTGGTCAGCAGCGGTGAGGACGGAGGGCAGGTGGTTCCCCACCTGCACATGCACCTTCTCGGCGGGAGAAGACTGTCGGACAGGCTGTGCTAGTCAGCCCTTTTCTTTCCTTTGGAGTATTCCAGGTAGGCAAGTAACCCGGCGATGCTCTTGGCATCGCAGATGCGTCCGGTGGTTATCAGGTCGGCTATTTCCCTGAGTGGTATGCGAACAACATTGATTTCTTCGGTATCTTCGGCGATTAACTGGCTCGGGACGAGGTCAGTGGCCAGGTAAAGGTAAAGATACTCGCTGCAGTAGCCCGGTGCCGAATAGAAACCGCCCAGCCTCTGCACTTTCCGGGGCATGTAGCCGATTTCTTCCCGGAGTTCACGGCTGACTGCCTCTTCAGGGTCTTCACCGGTGTCAATACCGCCGGCCGGTATCTCCAGCAGTTCTTTCTCCACCGGTTTGCGGAACTGCTTCACCAGCAGCACGTTATCATTCTTATCGATAACAACGACGGCAATACAGTCGCTATGTTCCACGATTTCCCGCGTTGTCTGCCGCCCGTTGTCCAGCCGGACGGAGTCCACTCTGAGCTTAACCGCTCTTCCATCGTAAATCAGCTGGCTGGAAAGCGTCTCTTCCATTGAACTTTACCCTCTCATTTAAAAGTGGCGGATAAGGGCTACCTCACCGCAGTCGGGGAACTTGGGACAGCGGTAGCATTCGGTCCAGACCTTGCGTGGCACCTCCATTTTATCTACCTGGTTGAGGCCGAACTTTTCAAAGAAAGCCGGCTGGTAGGTCAGGCAAAAGATAGTGGGGATGCCCAGCGACTCCACTTCTTTCAGGCAGGCTTCAATGAGCATGGTGCCTACACCCTGCTTCTGGTATTCCTCGGCCACGGCGACGGACTTGATTTCCGCCAGGTCTGACCAGATGATGTGCAGTGCCGCACAGGCAAGCATACGCTCGCCCTGGCGATAAACGAAATAGTCGCGAATGTTTTCGTATATATCACTCAACGAACGGGGCAGCATTTCATCCTTGTCAGCGAAGTGGTTGATGAGCTGGTGTATCTGGGGTACATCCTGGATTTTGGCTTTTTCTACCGTGCCCAATTTACCGCTTTCCTTTCAGTTTTTGCTCCAGGGAGCCATAGAAGGCATCTTCGGGGTGGACACGCAGGAACCGTGTCCGGTGCGGGCTTTGTTTTACCGTGATTACCGCTCCATCAGGAAGAGGCATATTGACATACCCATCGATGCTGAGCGTTGCCGGCTGTGTTGCCGCGACCGCCAGCTGAACCGATGTTTCTGCCGGCAATACCAGTGCATAGTCCGGGCTGAGGTGGGGCATAATGGGTACCAGCAGAAAATCCTTTGCCTGCGGGTACAGGATGGGTCCCCCGGCGGCCAGGGAATAGCCGGTGCTGCCCGTAGCCGTTGCCACAATCACTCCGTCAGCCTTATAGTCGGTGGTGTGCTTCCCGTTAAGGCTGGCGGCCACGCGAACCAGGCGGGCAATGGCACCTCTCGCCACCACCACGTCATTCAGGGCGTGATAGGTGACCGTCTTCTGGCCCTCAGCGGAAAACTCAGCCTGAAGCATGGCCCTTTCATCAATCCATCCCTCTCCAGAAAGCAGGGCGGGCAATTTGTCCATGGCCTCATCGGCACTGAGTTCGGTCATGAATCCGAGTTTACCGAGGTTTACGCCGATTATCGGGATCATCCGCGGGACTACCGCTTGTGCCGAGCGTAGAATGGTACCGTCGCCGCCAACGCTCAAAACCAGTTCCGTATCGTCGAGTTGTGGCCGGGCGGTTTCACTCTCCCATGCGGAGCAGAGCCAGGCAGTGATGCCGCGGGAGGCGATGAAGTCCTGCAACTGCTTCGCCTTGGTCTGGGTGGCTTCAACTAAAGGGTGATAGAAAATACCAACTTTTTTCACCGGCATGACCTGCTGTGTCAGTAAAAACCAGTAACGACGTGAAGAGGATAAGGGAAGTGTAGCAAGTATTACCTTTGGGTGTCAAGGAAGATGGAGAATACACGGGTATACGTGCTATAATATTTGCTTGATTTCAGGAGCAGTAAATGACCGGGCAAAGACGAAAGGCAAGAGCCATTGCCTTGCAGGCAATGTACGAAATCGATACCACGCAGCATGAGGCGGAAGAAGTGCTGGGCCGACTCCTGACTGAGGTAGGTCTATTCGAGGATAATACTGCCTTTGTTCGCCAGATGGTGAAACAGACGGTGGAGCACCAGGAGGAGATAGATGGTAATATCCAGCGGTTTGCTCCGATGTGGCCCATAGAACAGCTGTCGGTCATTGACCGTAACATTCTCCGACTTGCAATCTCTGAAATTTTGTTTGATAATAGAGTAATAATTAAGGTAGCCATCAATGAAGCCGTTGAACTGGCTAAAAAGTTCGGCAGTGAAAGTTCATCAAAGTTTGTCAATGGCGTACTGGGTTCAATCAGTGCGCTTGCTGAAAGACGATAGGTTTCCGGAAAGGGGGTAAAACGTGGCGACAATTTACGAAAGAATAAAACCCATGGTTGTGGAGCAACTTGGTGTCGAAGAAGAAAACGTAAAACCTGCCGCGAGCTTTGTGGAAGACCTGGGAGCCGATTCTCTGGATCTGGTAGAGCTGATAATGTCACTGGAAGAGGCATTCAGCACCCCGGCGAAGAAGATTGAGATACCGGATGAAGATGCGGAAAAGATAGTCACCATTCAGGATGCGGTTGATTACCTTAAGGACCTGGGAGTAGAAGACAGTTAGGTTCTAATTCACGGCGAATTATCAATAGCTCGGCACGAAACCGTGCCGAGCTATTAACATAATTTTTTCAGCAATATAACAGGCTGACCTAGACCCTTTTGCCAACATCCTTCACGGCGAAGTCCAGACCAAGTTCGCTCAGTTTTTCCCTGGTCGGGTTGCCGGTCTTCAGGTCCCAGCCCCGATAGGTGAAGTAATCGTCCTTCAATCGCTCGAGGGTCTCTTTGGGAATATAGCTTCCCTGCATCGGTCCTTCCGGTACCGGCTCTTCCATGAAGCGGATTGGAAGCTGGTCATCTTCGCGGGTGAACCCCTCCCTGGCGGAAAAGCAGCGGATCATGTTCCACTCTCGTTCCGCAATCTTCCTGGCCTCTTCGTAGTTGAGTTCCCATCCCGTGACCGCATTCAGAGCATTTATCATGCTATCGCTGATTTTGAGCGGACCCCAGATGGGCTCACCGAGATGGCATATCAGCATGGAGTCGCCCAGAATAAGCCAGTGATTGACTTCCGCGGCTACGGCTCCCTTCCCTTCAATTACCTTGCGGTCAACAAGTCCGCTCTTCTCGGCGGTGGGTCGGATGTCGTGGTGGCTGCCACCTCTTGGCCCGGTGGCATAGCCGACGGCGGCGGCGGGGAAGGGGCGGCAGGTATGCCCCGGCCACTCCAGTCCCTTGTTCTGGATGGCGAAGCGTTCGGTGCCCTTGCCGACAATCTTGGAAGCGTCCCTCGTACCTTTGGCCAGCAGTTCTCCCAGTCCCTCCCTTTTGCCGATTTTTTCAATCACCTGGAGCATGCCAT
This sequence comes from Dehalococcoidales bacterium, assembly GCA_016783105.1. The sequence goes on from JADHXF010000002.1 coordinate 57,068, forward strand.
CGGCGTTGCCGAACCGCAAATCAATTCCATCCGTATCTTTTTTGGTGAGGATGCCTTTTTCATAGCATTCCATAGCCCAGCCGATGCTCACTCCGGTCGAGATGAGGTCGATGCCGTAGTAGTCGCATAGCTCGTCGGCCTTGCAGAGCACCTCGATGTTGTCCACCTCGCAGATGGTGCCAAAGGCGTAAATCGTCTCGTAGTCGGCGCCGTTGATAATTGATTTATACGGACCCCTGGGTACCACGCTGTACTTGGTGCAGTTGATGGAGCAGGCGAAGCAGGCGCGGTCGCCCTTGACCACCTGTTCCCTCATCGCCTCGCCGGTGATATTCTTCATCCCTTTGAAGGTCTCGGTCTGCCAGTTTCGGGTGGGCATGATGCCGCCCTCGTTCATGGCGGCTACATTACGCGGGGTGCCGTACCCGGAAAGTCCCTGAACTGCCGGGTTGGTGGCAAAGAGCTCATTGATTCTGACGGTAGTATTATAGACCCTGAGCATGTTGGGAACCGTAACACTTCCGGTGCCTCTGACGGCGATTGCCTTGAGGTTTTTAGAGCCCATCACCGCCCCCATTCCGCCGCGGCCGGCCGCCCGGATGTCGCAGAGTATCATGGCGTAAGGGGCTTTCTCCTCACCGGCCAGCCCGATGGTGGCGATGTGTATCTCCTCATCGCCAATCTCACCACGCAGAATATCCTGTGTCGTGAACGGGTCTTTGCCCCAGAGGTGGCTGGCATCCCTGATTTCAATCCTGTCATCGTCAATCCAGAGATATACGGGCTTGTCTGCTCGCCCTTCAATTATCAGGCCGTCATAGCCGGCGAACTTGAGCTCCGGCCCCAGAAAGCCGCCAAAGATGCTGTGGAAAAACGATTTGGTATACGGCGACTTGGCGCAGAACGAGGAGCGTGAAGCAGCCGGAATCATGGTGCCATTGACCGGGCCGGTCATCATCACCAGCTTGTTCTCCGGTCCCAGCGGGTCGATTTTGGGCGGTAGTTCTTCGTAGAGGATTCTGGCTGTTAATCCGACCCCGCCAACGAAGTCCCTGGCCCAGTCCTTCCTGAGGTCTTCCTTGGAAATACCTCTGTTGCTGAGATTGACCCTTAATAGTTGTCCAATGTATCCGCCGTAAGGAAAATTCTTCGCCATGATTAACCTCCTCCTATGGGAAAGATGATGGCGATTTCATCGCCATTTTTGATTTTGTGGTCTATATCCAGTGTAGAACTGATAATGGATTCATTTAATTTGATGAGGAATGGGGCCATCTGGCCGGTATTCGGGTCCCAGATTTTCTCTTTGAAACGCTGGCCGTACCGGCGCACCAGTTCCTCGAAGAGCTCACCAACCGTTTCCGGTTTTCTCACGTCTATTTCAATAACCTCCGAGCCCAGAACATCCCGAATCACGGAGAAACTTTTTACCTTCACTCTGGCCACTTCTGGTTACCTACTTGCTGACCGATTCAAGCCATTCTTCGGCAATTTTCTTGGCTTCCGATACTTTTGGCCGTTCCGGCTTGGTCTCCATTTCCCGCCACTCGATTGCCTTGGGCAGGCAAAACTGGATACAGGCCGGATTGCCGAAACAGTAATCGCAGTTATCGAGAATTATCGGCACCGGTATCTCCGGAATGCCGACCAGACATATCTTGATTCTGGAGTTTCTGGGGTTGAAAGCGCCCGTTTTTACTGCGGAACAGGCCAGTTCACACAGCTTGCAGCCGGTGCATTTGTCCATATGTACTTCAATATGCTTTTCCAAGACCGGACCTCCTCGGTTTATTATTCTATATGCTCTCCCAGGAGGGTCAGCAGGGCATCCTCCTTGGCCAGCTTGATGTGCTCGCGCATCGTTCTCTCACACAGTTCCGGGTCCTTCAGGCGCAAAGCCAGCAATATCTTCCGGTGGCCATCAAGCGTTCTCTGTGCGCCTTCAATGGATTGCAGGGTTACTTTACGGTGCCGCAGCACCTGTTTTCGCATATCAACAATCAGCCGGTAGAGGCGTATCGAGTCTGAGACAAGTTCGTGAAGATAGTCGTGAAAGCGGGTGTTCCATTTGAAGACATCGCCCATCCGGTTTGCTTCCAGTGCCGCCTGTGCCTTATCAATGAAGGTGTTCAGATGCTGGAGGCTCTCCTCGGTAATTCTTTCCGAGATGATTCCGAGGGCGTACCCTTCTAAAATGGCGCGGAGTTCGAAGAGTTCCGTTACTTCCTCTTTTGAATCTCCGGAGACGATAAAGCCCCTCGTCTTCAGAGGGCGAATCAGGCCTTCCGCTTCAAGTTTGTAGAGTGCCTCTCTCACCGGAGTACGGCTCACGCCCAGCGTTTCCGCAAGGTGCTCCTCGGTTAGCCTTTCCTTCGGGCTGAGACGACCGGAAAGAATCGCCGTCTTCAGGTGCTCGTAAGCCTTCTTCCGGACGGGGACGGTCTGTTTTTCGACTCGACTATGCACGGCCATTTCACGAGGATTGTATACAATCAGGCCATAATTTGTCAATAGGTTTAATATAATTCTTTATTTATGTTGTGTTATTGTATACATTATTAACTGCTGGCAAATCAGGGAGGTTCTTTAAGAATATTACAGGGGCCGAAATGGAAACAGGTTATTTCGGTCGGTGTTAATCCCACGCGTATCGGTAGTGATTTTCCACTTGACATCAGTGGCATAATTTAGCTAACATACCTTCAAAGAGGCCATGAGGAAAGTATTTCTCGCTCTTTATTTGACGTCTTTTAGCACCACCCGCTTAAAACTCGGTCTGAACTGCCTTATTTCCCGGAACGATAAATGTAGGAGTAGGTATATTGGTTAAATTTTCACTCTTGCCCAGGGGAAAAATATTTTTTGAGCTATACCAGGAAAGTGCGGAAAACATGGTCAGGACCGCTGAGTTGATGAAGGAAATGGTGGATAGCTGGGAAAATATTGAGCAAAAGGTTGAGCAAATAGACGAATATGAACATGTAGGCGACAATATCACGCACCGCATTATCGAGCTTCTACATCGTACTTTCGTTACGCCGTTTGACCAGGAGGATATGGCACTTCTGGCCCATTCCCTGGATGACATCGTGGACCTGATTCATGCCGCGGCCGTGGCCATGCTTATCTATAAAATAGAGTCTCCCAAAGAAGGAGCCAAAGACCTGGCCAGCATCATAGTGACCGCTTCAAAGGAAGTGGAAGTGGCTTTAAGACAGATACGCAGTCAGCCCAAACTGAAGCAGGTTTTGCCGCACTGCATAGAGATTAACCGACTGGAAAACGCGGCCGATAAAGTCTTCCGTAGCGCCATGGCGGAACTGTTTGATAATTGCAGCAATACCGCCGACATAATAAAATGGCGCGAGATTCTGGAGCACATGGAGGGCGCGACCGACCGGTGTGAGGATGTGGCCAATGTCCTGGAAGGGGTAGCGCTCAAGCATGCCTGATGCCTCTTTTCCGCTCCTTATTCTCGTCATTGTTCTGGCCATTGGTTTCGGGATTGTAAACGGTTTCAATGATGCCGCCAATGCTATTGCTCCGGCTATTGGCACCCGGGCTCTCTCGCCACAAAGAGCGCTAATCGTAGCCGTGATTGCCAATTTTTTAGGTGCCGCCACCGGCACCGCTGTGGCACACACGATTGGCAAGGGCATCATCATCCAGGAAGTAATCTCCTATCAAACGATTATTGCGGCACTGATTTCCATAATAGTCTGGGGATGGTTTGCGACGTGGCTGGGCCTGCCCATCAGCATTCATCACGGGTTCATTGCCGGCCTGGCGGCGGCCGGAATGGCGGTAGCGGGTAGCGACGCGGTGGTATGGGGAGTCATGCAGCGCGTGCTCTCCGCCGTAGTTATCGCCCCCGCGCTGGGCTTCACCGGTGGTTTTATCGTCATGCTTGGCCTTTTCTGGATTTTGCAAAAAAGCCGACGTGACCGCATGCGCCGCTTTTTCAGCCGAATGCAGTACCTCAGTACCTTCTTTATGGCCTACAGCCATGGCAAGAACGACGGCCAGATGCCCATTGGTGTTATTACCATGGCTCTGGTTATTTACTATAACGATGTTAGCATCTGGGACCGCCTGTCGTTATTGAACTCGGACACGTGGTGGGTGATTGTTATCTCCGCAATGGCGATAAGCTTCGGCATCGCTCTGGGTGGTCGGCGGGTCATCAAGACAGTTGGTATGAGGATGACGAACCTGCGGCCCGTTCAGGGATTCACCGCTCATTTAGCCGCGGCGTCAGTAATTGAAACCGCATCACATCTGGGCATTCCGGTCAGCACTACCCATTGTGTCAGCGCTTCGGTAATGGGGGTGGGGTCAACGCGGCGTTTTTCCGCAGTGCGCTGGGGAATCGCCGGCAATATCATGATTGCCTGGATACTCACTTTTCCCATTTGCGGTATCCTGGGTTATGTCTTCACCCTGTTGCTCAATATGTTATTCTGAGCCCGCGACAAAAAGGCATTTTGGTACAGGTTGTGATTTACAAATAGAAAAGGGGACGTTTACGTCCCCTTTTCTATAATTTAAGAGCTGAATGGCTAATTTTTTCTTATTTCTTCGATACTCACTTCACCATTGTTGGAAATGTAGCCTTTATATAACAGTAAATCAGGATATTTATACAGGTCATTATATTCTCTTATGGACAAATTCTGGTTAGAAGCTCGTGCCTGGTCGTAAATAAAGATTGAGTCCGTTTTGGACTTGTTGGAAATAAGTCTGCGTCGGACATACCATAAGCGCAGCAGGTCCTTGGGAAGCAAATGATATTTCGTTTCCAGGATGTCCAGCACATTTGTCGGCCAGTGTTTGTCGCTATGCCTACCCATAAACCGATGTAATTGTGTGGATACTTTAGTGAGCCCGGTTTTAAACTTATTAACCATTGCTTCCCTCGAGCGATAGTTTATTATTTTATTTATGGCCTTTATTGTAAGAAAATCATTAGTCTTGATTATGCGTATATTATTTTATGTGGTTGTCATGTATTGTACATTATGAAACCATATATATGAAAACCACTACAGGAATAATAATTCAGATATAATAAATTGTCAATACCTTTGAGTAGTGCTTAAGTACTGGTTATTAAATATTAGCATTCTGAACTTAATCTGTGGGAAATAATATTGTAAATATGCAGGGCAGGAAAAAATTAGCATTAAAAGACTTGCAAAGTTGATAATTATATGTTATAAAAAAACGTTGCATTAATTTGCATGAATTAATATTATTGATTACTTATTCCAATTAATATATATTTACTTATAATTCATTACCAGGTCGGGTAAGAAATGCAGAAGTTCAGATTTTTTACAAATCACGCTTTAGTGCTCAGCCACATAGCACGTCAATCCCGCATTACGGCGAGAGAGCTGTCGGATATTATTGGCATCTCGGAAAGAGCGACCCATAATATCATAGGTGACCTGCTCGAGGCAGAATATATAACCAAAAAACGTGAGGGAAGACGGAACCGGTATGGAGTTAATCCGGACCGCTCCATCAGTTCCGCCGGCTGGGAAGATACGGCAGCCGGTTATCTATTGGAAGCAATCGGCTGGCGGAAGCGGGGACGACCGCGTAAAGTCAGTTAAGGCTGCCTGCCCACCATGTTTACGGTACAATACCTGATATACGCTTTAACCAATAGTTAACCCATCAGATTGGTTCTGCCGCCATTGCAGGCGATAATCTCAGCCGTGATGAAGGCAGAATCGTCCGACGCCAGAAACAGCGCCAGATGGGCGATCTCTTCAACAGTGCCCAGTCTTCCCAGAACGGCGGCGCTTTTACCTGTTTCGATGAATTTCTCCACCTGTTCTGGTGTCCTGCTGGCATAAGTCAGTGGTGTTAGAATTCGTCCGGGAGCGATGGCGTTGACATTTATTCCGTAGGGACCGAACTCGCGAGCACATGCCTTGGTAAACGCGTTAACGCCGGTTTTTGAAGCTGCATAGGCTGCCTGCCCCGGTTCATTGGCTCCCATTGAGGCTGTCGAGGATATATTTATAATTTTCCCACCCTTCTGTTTGGCCATGTGCCTGGCTACAGCCTGGGTGCAGAAGAAGAGGCCTTTGAGGTTGGTATCAAGTATCAGATTCCAGGTATCTTCGGTTAAATCGAGTACTGGCGTGGGACGGTTGGTGCCGGCATTGTTCACCAGAATGTCAATCCGTCCAAATTCATCAATTACCTTCTGCACCATATTATCTACATCTTTCTTGACACGTACATCCATAGCCATCGCCATAGAATCCCTGCCCAGCGCTATTACCTCGTCGCGCACCTTCTCGATATTCTGGATATTTCGACTGCAAATGGCGATGTCAGCCCCGGCGCGGGCAAATTCCAGAGCAATGGCTTTCCCTATACCGGTGCCGCCGCCGGTAACAACGGCTTTTTTCCCTTCCAGTTTCATTGCGGTTACTCCTTAAAGTATAGATTGTCTTCAGGAAGATGGGCTAATATTACTCACTGGAGATGAGGTGATTTTATCATTACGTCGCTGAAGAAGCAATTGGTATCTCGGCTTATAACTATCATGCTACAATGATATGGATATTATCAGGAGCGTAGAGAAAACAAGATAAATGTCTATCAGAGCGAGGTATTTCAGGATAAAGGAGGCAGACCATGTTGAAACTTTGGAAAGACGAAAAAGGCGTATCCGTGGTCCTGGCATATGAAAGATGTCCCTTATTACCGTGTACATTGCTGTCACTGGGCTGAGCTCGTACCCATGAAATCAACTGGAATTCCAATTCGGATTACCGAGTATGACCCTGACCCCGATGCTCCCTGCCGGTTTTATTTCTATAAAAAACCGGAATTAATAGCGGAGAAATATTACAGGAGGATTGGTCTGGAAAAACCACGTAAGTAACACTGGCCGCAGGCTATTGAGAGATAGACCATGGAAGAGAGTGAACAGAAAAGCGCTGAGCAGCTCTGGAAAGAACTGCTTGATATTGTTGAAAGACAACTGGAAGTAAATACGCAGCTGAAAGATGTTATCGGGTCGGTTACTGGTGCCTCATCCAGTAAAAAGGAAGCCATTTTGACCGATGAAGTGGCCAATAGAGTACAGGACCTTTTCATCGAGTTTGAAGCGTTGCTGGCCGAGGAACGGGCTGTCTTTCACAGTTTATTCAAGACGGAAGGGTGATGGCTGGTCAGCGACAATGTCATGGCTTGACTATGCCGATACATTCCAAAAAGCTATCGTATGAAGATGAAGGAGGTGAAACCTGATGTCTGAGAAACAACAACGTACCATACTGGAGCTGTGGCCGGTGATTAAAGAAGACATGGAGAAGTTCGTATCAGACCGGCCCGGCTGGTTTATCAATGCTCTGCAAAAGGCGCTGGAGAAAAAAGGGAGCGAGGGCTGGAAAGACGTGGAAACGGTAATCAATATGTTACAGTTCCTCAAAGATACCGAAGTTGAATATTGAAGAGACGGTATATCTTCAATGAATTATAAAGGTCGATAGGACCGGGTCATGCCGCAGTCCTGAGTTGATATGGGAAGTCCCGGTTTCTATTTTTCCTCCCACATGCTCGATTGCAGGAAAGTCGCGAGATTAACATCCTGGTTGGTTATCTTGAGTTTGCGCCGGATGTTTTCCCGGTGGTGGTTGATGGTGGCCTCGGATACGCCCCGCGTCTCGGCGATTTCTTTGGTGTGCATTCCGATCCGGATCATATTGCAAATGGCGATTTCGGTCGGCGTCATCGCATGGTAGGAACGGGACAGTTGACTGATGAACGGCGAGGTGATTTCTTCGAGGTTAGTCTGGAGCATATCCACATATTTCCCCTGGGCCGGGGGCAGTTGCAAGGCCAGGGCGTGCAGAATCGGCATCAGGATTTTTTCGACGTTCATTCTAATGTCGCGGTGGATTTCCTCTTTCTCCTGCTCAATACGGGCCAGGACCGTCCGCAGGGCGGTGTTTGACTCCTGCAAAGCTTCGCGCTCCAGGGCCAGCTGCTGGTTGGTCTCCTGCAATTCCAACTCCGCCGATATACGGGTGGCAATGGTGCCTATCTGCTCGGCCACCGCGTCCAGCAGAGCGCGTTCTTCTGTGAGAAAAGGACCTTCATCAGCCGGCGGGCATTCTTCCAGGTAGAAAATGCCGACCTCACCCACCGCCTCATGATACATGTAAATCCGCGACGTCTGCCGCCAGTTGGTCACTTTGAATCTGTCGCTCTTGTAGGTTTTTTCCTTGAAGAGTATACGGGCGCAGGTAATTCCCGGATACTGCCATGAATAGGGTAAGAAGTTCACAAGCTCCTGCAGCAGACCGTCAAGGGAGTGCAGATTGCGCTCGGCTAACTGGGAAACCCCGTAAAGGCAGTTCAATTCCTTGATGCGCTCACGCAGCGCGAGTTCTACCTTGTAAGGCTCGGTTTCGTTGGAAAACGGGATTCGCCACAAAAGAGCCAGGTCTTTCGAGGAAAAAGGCAGATGCCGACCGTCGATTGGAGACGGAGGATTTTCTTTATTTCCTATCAGATTCCTCCCTCTGACTGCCTATTTTTAGTAGGCACTATGGGTGTACTATTCCCGTATTTACATCATTGATACTAGCATTTATCTTAAGAATAATCAAGCAGACTCTCGATCGAAGGAGGTTAACATGCCGCCCCAAACGCTCGCTCAAATCCTGAAAGGACGCTGCAGTCAACCGAATCAGCTCATTGAAGTGCTCCAGGACATTCAGGAGAAATACGGTTACATTTCCGAAGAGGCCATGCAGGCTGTGTCACGGGGTCTCGGTGTGCCGCTCATGGAAGTCTACCGGGTGGCTTCCTTTTATAAGGCCTTCCGGTTAAAGCCAGCCGGCAAGAACGTCCTCACCATGTGTATGGGCACGGCCTGTCACGTCCGGGGCGCCCGTCTTCTCCTCGACCAGGCCACCGGCCAGCTCGGCGTTAAACCGGGCGAGGTGACCCCCGACGGTCTTTTCTCCGTCGAGTGCGTCAACTGCCTGGGTGCTTGCGCGCTGGGACCGATCGTTACGGAAAATGGGTCCTATCATCACCACATGACGCCTGGGAAGCTTCGTAAACTGATCAAGACCCTTGGCCATCAGGAAACGGAGGATACTCAAAATGTCGAGGCTCAATAGTTTCCGTGAACTGGAACACCTGCGCGAACGGCTCAGAGAGCAGCGGCAAAACATTGCCACTACGGTGATGGTATGCGGAGGGCCTGGCTGTCAGGCCTCGGGGTCCAGTGCCGTCATTGACGCGGTCAGGGAAGAATTATCCGGGCAGGGGCTGGACCCAAGCGTGCGCCTGTGCGTCACCGGCTGCCATGGCTTTTGTGAGCAGGGCCCCATCATCGTCATCGAGCCGGGCAATATATTTTATTGTCACGTCTCGCCGGAGGATGCTTTCGAGATAGTATCCCAGACTGTGGTGAGGGGCGAGGTGATTGAACGGCTGCTTTACACGGACCCGGTTTCGGGCGAGAAAGTTCAGACCGAGTCGGAGGTCCCTTTTTACCGGGCGCAGGACCAGCAGCTACTGTCCCAGAACCGCATGGTTGACCCCTGCTCGATAGAGGACTACATCGTGGCCGGTGGCTATTCCGCTCTCACCAAAGTGCTTAATGGCATGGCCCCGGAGGAGGTTATCAAGGAGATTAAATTATCGGGGCTGAGGGGACGCGGCGGCGGCGGCTTCCCGACGGGGCACAAGTGGAGCGAGTGTCAGGAGGCGCCCGGGGACGAGAAGTACGTCATCTGCAACGCAGACGAGGGTGACCCCGGGGCATATATGGACCGGGGCGTGCTCGAGGGCAACCCGCAACTGGTTTTAGAAGGCATGATGATCGGTGCCTGGGCTATCGGCGCTCAAAAGGGATACGTCTACGTCCGCAACGAATATCCGATCGCCGTCGAGCATTCACGAATCGCGGTCGAGCAGGCCCGCGAACTCGGCCTCCTCGGCGACAATATACTGGGCTTTCCCTTCTCGTTCGACGTGGACATCGCCCGGGGTGGAGGGGCCTTTGTCTGCGGCGAATCAACGGCCCTCATGGCCTCTCTGGAAGGCGAAGTCGGCGAGCCCCGGCCCAAGGACGTCCACACCGTGGTGGACGGTCTTTATCACAAACCCACGACCCTCAATAACGTCGAGACCTGGGCCAACGTCCCGGCCATTATCTTGAACGGTTCATCCTGGTTTGCCTCGAAAGGAACTAGGGGGAGCAAGGGCACCAAAATCCTCGCTCTCACCGGTAAAATCAAGAACACCGGCCTGGTGGAAGTGGCCATGGGCACACCCATCCGCACGGTGGTGTTTGATATCGGCGGCGGCGGGGTCAACGGCAACCTAATCAAGGCGGTCCAGACCGGCGGACCATCGGGCGGGTGTCTGCCGGTGGATAAGTTCGACCTTGCCATCGACTTCGACGTGCTCTCCGAAGCCGGCTCCATGATTGGCTCGGGCGGCATGGTGGTGATGGATGAGGAGTCCTGCATGGTGGACGTGGCCAGGTATTTCCTTACCTTCCTGCAGGACGAGTCGTGCGGCAAGTGTGTGCCCTGTCGGCTGGGGGTTGACCGCATGCTCGAGATAATCACAGACATCACCGAAGGCCGTGGGAGACCGGAGCAGCTTGATCTCCTGGAGGAGCTGGCCGACACGGTTGCCCAGACTGCCCTGTGCGGGCTGGGCAAGACCGCACCCAATCCGGTGCTCTCCACCTTGCGTTACTTCCGCCCGGAGTACGAGGCGCACATCAGCGAAAAGAAATGTCCGGCCGGGGTTTGCAAGGCTCTGATTACATACTCCATTGACCCGGACAAGTGCAATGGCTGCGGCGTCTGTCTGCGCGCGTGCGTGTACGGGGCTATCACTGGCAGGAAAAAACAGGCGCATGTCATTGACGGCCAACTCTGTCAGAAATGCGGGATATGCCGAAGCGAGTGCAAGTTTGATGCGATTCGAGTCATCTGAGAAAGCGAGGTGTCAAGATGCTGCAATATGTCAGCGTTAACATTGACGGAGCCAATATTCGTGCGCCCAAGGGGACCAGTGTGCTCGATGCCGCAATCGAATACGGCATCTGCATTCCTCATCTGTGTCACGTCTCCTATCTGTCCGACATCGGCGCGTGCCGGCTGTGCATTGTCGAACACGTGGTCAATGGTCGTTCCAACATCACTACTTCCTGCACATTGAATGTGGAGGAGGGCATGGTGATAATGACTAATACAGATAAAATCCGAAAGCTGCGTCGCAACCTCGCGGAACTGCTGGTGGCCCAGGCTCCCAACTCCCGCGCCATTCAGGACATGGCCGTACGTTGTGGGGTTAAAGAGGTCCGCTATACATTTCGGAACGAGGACTGTGTTTTATGCGGACGCTGCGTGCGGGTTTGCACCGAGGTCTGGAAGGCCCGGGCGATTGGCTTTGTCGGGCGGGGCAAGGACCGCCATGTAGACTACCCCTTCGGCGTCCGGCCTGATTTCTGCAAGCTATGCGGCAGCTGCGTCCAGCTTTGCCCCATGACCATCACCCCCTGTGACGGCCCCATGAAACCCGGGGAAGAACGCCTCTGCGGCAATTGCGAATCGCAACTCATGATCGCCGACCAGACACCGGACCACTGCGTTTGGTGCAAACTGGGCGAGAGCTTCGGCTGCGGACGCTATGCCTAGAAATCCGGCCGGATAGTGTCAGCATGTAGAGCAAGTTGTAAAATGGACAGAATTTTCAGGCTAGCTTTCAACCTGGAAATCTGGACAGCGGATTACACAATTCGGACTTTTGCTCAATCAATAACTGGCGTCAATCTGTGAAATTAAAATGGAGAGCATTTCTGCTCCCCTTAACTAATACTTTACATAACTACCACTGGACAAACATAGGGATGTCTGATTTCTTATACTTACGATTGGCCGAGTGGAGAAGAGGTAGTGAGTTTTGTGCCGGAAGATGCTAGCGCGTATTATTCAGAGTCATTGTCACTTTCGTGGTAAAATTAGTCGGATGGATCGTCACTACCAAGGAGGTAAAGATGCCATCAGTAGATGTGGTGAGTAAGGTGGACCTGCAGGCACTGGACAATGCAATCAACAACGTGAAGCGTGAAATCTCCACGCGATTCGATTTCAAAAACGTGAAGTCTGAGATCACTTTCGACCGAAAAGCTAAGTATATTCATATTGTTACTGGGGACGATTGGAAGGTTAAAGCAGTTACAGAGATGCTCATTGGTCAATGCACTCGGCTTAAAGTGGATTCCAAGTGTCTGGACCTCAAAGAGATCGAAGCCACTTCCCATGGCACAGTAAAGGTGGATATCCTTATCAAAGAGGGTATCCCCAAAGAGACCAGCCAGAAAATCGTCAAATTCATCAAGGGTCTTAAGATCAAGGTCCAGCCAGCTATTCAAGACGACCAGGTCAGGATCACTGGTAAGAAGATCGATGACCTCCAAGAAATCATGCGGCTGCTTAAGGAGCAGGGCTATAACATTCCTCTGCAGTTTGTCAATATGAAGAGCTGATGCCCCCTAATTTGGCACATTACAAATAGCTAGACATAACGGAATTCGCCAAGAACCAGACTATTGCACAAACCTCGGGGATGTTTGTCCAGCCATGCGTATGTTTGCACTGAGCAGAGTGAACGAACAGCTGGTAGTAAAGAGTCTGTAAGTACCCTGGCAAGCAAGTGCGTCCATGTCCAACGGCGGGGACTCGGCCGTCACCTCCGTTGAAGGTATCTGTACAACAGAAAATGCGCAGGCATACTATAATAGCCCTTGCCCAACTTTTAAGTCGGTAGGATAGACGAGCGTTTTTTGTTCGAGGTCATAGAGGCAGTTACTTTGTTCTCGCTTAACGCGAGGCAAACCTATTTCTTGAAAATAGCGCTCCATAATCTTTGGTAGCTTGCCTTCCTCACCCTGCTGTGTCCCTGCTAATTCGTTGATATCGTGGTACATCCTGTATATGTGCTCATATGGAATATTATCCTTGCTTCTTTGTTCCTGAGTGAAGAAAGATTCCAAATCATAAAACTCGAGGCCGAGCTTATCATTGATTGTCTTTTTAGAAAGGAATATACCGAATGCAATATCAATCAAGGCGTGGAGCTTGGTTTTGATAACAGTTGAGACAACGCCCCCAATGTATTGGCGGAGCTCCGGTTCTTTTTCAGGAAAGTATCTTGCGCCCAGGTTGTAAAAGAAAAGGGGAGTCGCTGTATGCAGGGATGGACAGCAGTTTACTGGTTTCAGTAAGGTTTGGACCGCACGCAGTGCGTATCCGCTATGTGTGGCAAAATGAGGCATGATTGTTGGTACTTCTCTAAAGCACGAGCGGCCTTCTTTGGCAATATCCACATATGCATGCCTGATATCATCAAAGAATCGACCGGCCAACGTATCTCCTAATTTTATTACCGTCGGAATTAACTCAAAATTGATGAGCCAGTAGTCACGAGCTGAGTTTGGCAGAAAAGGAATGGTGTGGTCTATGTTAGTGTAAACAACGTAGAATTTCTGATTCCTTGGAAAGCGTCTGTTACCAAAATAATATCCCCAGTACTCTGTGGCGCTCTCTCCAAGTAATGCCGTATTCTTTGTATACGATAATGTCTTCTTTATAAATGATGTTGTCTTCTCGATATTCATTCTAAGTCGTAGCTGTAACTATTAAAAATGGTAGAATTCCCTGTTTTCCTGCCGCTGCTTGCAGAGCGCAGTATAACAGAAAGGGAGAGTTTTGAAAATTCCTCTTTAATTGTCCTATGAATGTTAGGCCACCACTGCACAAACATCGGGATGTATGTCCAGCGATGCGTACAAATATTCGATACCATTTGCCTTTACTATAAAATAAGAATCTCCACTGTGCGGATATTGGGATGTTTTGAAGGAGAATATCTGATACTAGGGAAAATAGCTCAGAGAGAGTAGACTTCTTAACGGTTCTGGTGGCTTAACACTGCGGACACCGAATTAACCTCATCCTGTGTGAGTGATTGTGGTTCTTTCTGGATTTTCCATTCTAGACCTTTCGGATTTAAGACCCAAACATGTTTAGTGGAATCTGGTGCATTAACGAACCATGTCGGATATACGACTATAGGTATAACAGGGTACGCCTTTTGGTCTTTTCTCTTTGGAAGTATTTCATCACTAAGCCATTTGGCGTTATAAATAGCTTGCGGAACAGCCTCATAATCACAACTAACTCCAGAGATTGTGATTCTGTTCTTCCCATCAAAATCTATCCGGTTTTTGCGACGGAGAGGTTTACTAGGCATCTTAGTTTCTATTACGAAGATGCCATGCGGTGATACTACGACATGGTCTATGTTGAATGGTTTACCTCCAGCATTACACTGGATATCATGGAAAACAGTATATCCTTTAGCTCTAAGTTGTTCTAGATATTGACCAACTTCTATTTCTCCATCCCGTCCCTGTTCCCAAGTACTTTTTTCAATAAGAAGGCGTTTGACCTTAAAGTAGACGAAAGTTACAGCTATTAGGGCTAGGAATAAAAATAATATGGGATTGGGTGGCAGGTTTCTATACC
>JADHXF010000069.1 GCA_016783105.1 Dehalococcoidales bacterium
AGCTTAAGTGTCTCCTTGGTCTTTTCACCCATTGGGTTCCTCCAGCTAGCCCCATCTGATGAAGCAAAACAAGGGGCTTTTGAAGCTATTTTACCATCAATGCCTGCCTATGTCCCCAGTTTGATATGGGAAATGCAGGTTAATATACCCCAGGCAATACCAATGATGGTACCGAAGTTGCCCCGCCCGAAGTGCTCCCGCAGCAGCACGCCGACCATGGTCGTAATGCCCCCGTACCCGAACCCGAAAAGAACCAGGAAGGGCACCAGCAACCAGGTCCACCCCAGGATATATTCAAAACAGACCAGCCCCAGTGTCAACATGATAAGAGCGAATGCTGATAGCTGTTTGGCTACATATCTATCGGAAAACCAGCCGAAACCAAAGCGCCCGCCGATGCTCAGTAGCGGGATAGCCGTGGCCACCAAGGCTGACGTCGCCCGGACAAGACCTACGCTGCTCAGGTACGGCATCACGTGTGTTATCACCGCCGGTACCACTACGAACTGCGGCATCACCGCCAGCACGACAACCCAGAAAGTGCGTGTTCTCATTGCCTGCCGGGCAGTGATGCTTACCTCTTTGGGCAGTTGTTTCACCGCTTCTTCATCAGAGAGAACGGCACTGCGTTCCTCCCCGTCAGGCAGATAGCCGTATTGCTCAGGCTTGTGCCTTACGAGCAGTGAGAGAGGTAATCCGATAACCAGCATGCCAATGCCCATAATGCCTATCGCTATCCGCCAGTCATAGGTATCAATCAGCCTGACCATCAGGGGAACCAGGAGGCCGCTGAAGCCGTAACCACTTACCGTGATACCGGTGGCCAGGCCCACTCGACGGTGGAACCAGTTGGCTACTGCGGTTACCGTGACCGAGATGCCGCAGCTGCTGATGCCCAGCGACATCAGGATAAACGCAGCGTAAAACATACCGATGGATTGCACCTGGGTGAGCAGCAGCAGCCCGAGGCCAATGCAGATTACACCACCAAAGATGAATCTCCTCGGTCCCCAGCGGTCAACCATTATGCCAACCACCGGCGCCAGCAGTCCGGCTTCCAGCCCGCGCAGGGAGGCGGCGATTGAAATCGAGGTATAGCTCCAGCCAAACTCTTCGGCTATCGGCTCGAAAATGGCGGTGAATCCGTAGAAGACCGCCCCGCTCATATACAGGGCAAGAGTGAAGCAGGCGCCGACAATCCACCACCCGTAGAAGATGTGGGGGAAACGTTGCGGTGAAGGCATTATTCCTCTGCCCTCACCCACCTTGTTCTAAGAACCAGCAGCGGAACGGTAATCGCCAGAACGATGACGGCGATGACCTGTGCCTGATGTAGCCCAAAGAGGAAAGAGGTTCCGTCGCGCAGGAAATCCGTGCCCAAACGGTAAACAGAGTACAGGCTGATATAGACCATATAAAGTGAGCCATCAGGCTTGAGATGCCCTTTCAGTCTGAGCAGTATGCCGAAGACAAGCAGGTTCCAGAATATCTCGTATACCTGTGCCGGGTGTACTTCCACGCCGACCGGGCAGAAACTATCGGGGTGAGTATAAACAATACCCCACGGCAATAGTGTTTCCTGCCCGTAGCAACAGCCGTTCAACAGACAGCCAACACGTCCAACCGCCTGTGACAGGATAATGCCCGGAGCAATTACATCAGCCAGATAGCCGAAATTCACCTTGCTGAACCTGCTGTACACCCAGACACCTATGGTGGCGCCCAGCACACCCCCGTAGGCGGTCAGCCCGCCACCACCAATGATTTCCCCCGGGTGCAGCCCGTAGTATTCCCATCTGTCAATAACGTGAAGCAGCCGGGCTAGCACAATGCCAGACGGAATGCCCACCAGCGCCGCGGTGAATACCGTATCATAGGAAACCCGGGCACCCTTTTTCACCTGCCAGACTGTCCACAGGACAACGGTGAGAATCGCCAGGGCAATGAAAATGCCATACCATCTGACTTCAATTGAGCCGATGGTGAAAACGACCGGGTCAATGCTTATGGTGATCATTAATTAAGCTCCTCAATCAGGCACATAGCGCCTCAACGAAGGCTTCGGCGTCAAACTCAGCCATGTCCTCCAGCCTCTCCCCGGTGCCTATGTATTTAATCGGTATCTGCAGCTCGTCGCAGATAGCCAGCACAATGCCACCTTTGGCAGTACCGTCCAGCTTGGCCAGAAATACGCCGGTGACGCCAACCGCATCCATAAAGTATCTGGCCTGCGTTAAACCGTTCTGGCCGGTGGTGGCGTCGATGACCAGAATCACTTCATGCGGTGCCGTCCCGTCCAATTTGGCGGCAACCCGTTTTATCTTTTTGAGCTCCTCCATAAGGTTGTACTTGGTGTGGAGCCGACCTGCGGTATCAATAATCACTTCCTCGACCTGCCGACTGCGCGCCGCCTGCAGGGCATCATAGACCACTGCCCCGGGGTCGGCCCCCGGCTGGTGAGCAATCACATCTGCTCCAGCCCGCTCTCCCCACTTCTTTAACTGGTCGATGGCCGCTGCCCGGAACGTATCCGCCGCCACCAGCAGCACATGTTTACCCTCTTTTTGCCATCGATGGGCATACTTGGCGATGGACGTTGTCTTACCGCCGCCGTTGACACCGACGAAGAGAGAAACCCTTGGCTGCGCCGGAGAAGCAGGCTCTCCTTGAAAAGCAACATTTAAAATATTGACCATCTCCGCTTTCAAAGCTTCCCGCACCAGCGAGCCGTTCATCTTCTCTTTAGCCGCTTTTTCCCTTACCGCCCCGATTAATTTTTCCGCGGTATTGATGCCCACATCCGCGCCAATGAGCAGTTCCTCAAGCTCGTCCCATACCTCATCACCAACCGTAGCGCGGTCGAAGAGATGCATGGCCCGGGCAAACCAGGTTTCCCGGCTGCGCTGCAGCGCCTGCGATAGAAAGCTGGCTATCTACCTCACCCCCTGGACCCCCTCTCCTTCAAAAGGATAGGGGGCTAATTTATTGATAGATGGGCTTCACCCCTCTTAAACACCCCGAAATTGGCGGTTCATCCGAATTTTAAGAGAGCAACTCTTCCAGCAGCACTTGGGCCGCTTTTTTATCCAGAGGCTGGTTGTTGTTGCCGCACTTGGGTGATTGGATACAGCTCGGGCAGCCGTCCTGACACGGACACTCCACAATTGTCCTTAATGTAGCTTGCCATAATTCGGTAATGATGTCAAAACCCTTCTCAGTGATGCCGATGCCGCCGGGGTAGGCATCATAGATGAAAACCTGAGCGCGGCCGGTGTCCGGGTGTAACAGCGTGGACACGCCGCCGATATCATTGCGGTCGCACATGGCGAACAGCGGCAGGATGCCGATGGCCGCATGCTCCACGGCGTGCAGACCGCCGGCAAAGTCGAGCTGAGTTTCTTCAAGACGGGGTTCAACACCGTCCGGGAGGTCAAACCACAGGCCTATGGTGGCGAAGGTCAGCGGCGGCAAATCGAGTGGCTCCTCCCCGATTACCTCCTCGGTGTACTGCGCCTTCTTTTTGAAGCCCACGACGTGGTTGGTGACCTCGACCTCCCCCAGGTACAGGTTCACCTTCCCGACTTTTTTCTTATACAATACTTTGACAATATGTAAATCTTCAATTTCTTTTGTCAGAGTGTAGTAATTGGCATCTGTTCGTACCGCGTAGGCGGTGCGATTCTTCAGGTCCAGCTCTTTGACCAGGTAGGACTCTCCCTGATGCAGGTAGATAGCGCCCGGGTGTATCTGGAAGAAGGCCACGCTGGCCTCCACCGTCTCCAGCAATGAGTCTGTTGAGGTGTCAACCACATCAAAGCTCTTGCCCGACGTAGAACGGATATTGACGGCCTGTGCCGGATAGGCAATCGCCGGAGACAGGTACCACCTCTGGTTGCGTTCGCGGAGGATGCCCTGTTCCGCCAGCATATCTCTTTCCTGCGTAAAAGCAGTACCGAATATCTGCTCGTCACCGCTGCCCAGCGGGCACTCCCAGGCAGCGCACAGCAGGTGCGCCCGCAAAATGTAAGGGTTTCCCGGATTGACCAGCGCATTTTCAAAATTCTTGCCGAAAAATGAATCCGGGTGCCTCATGAAATACTGGTCCAGCGGATTGTTCAAGCCCACCAGGAAGCTTATTGACTGCTCCTGGCTCCGCCCGCTCCGGCCTGCCTGCTGCCAGGTGCTGGCAATGGTTCCCGGATAGCCCGCCAGCACCGTTGCGTCAAGGTCGCCGATGTTTATGCCCAGCTCCAGCGCATTCGTGGCCACGGCACCGGTAAGCTGACCGTTAAAAAGCTCCTTTTCAATCTGGCGGCGCTCCTCAGGAAGATAACCGGCGCGGTAAGGCATGATACGGGGCGGTCGGCCAATGCTTATCTCGGACAGCCTTTCTTTGGAATAGATATAAATCAATTCGGTGAGGCGTCGGGTGCGGGCAAAGGTCAGGGTTCGTATATCCTGGTTCACCAGCTCGGTAAACAGATGGGTGGCCTCACTGTTGGCACTGCGGCGGACGCTCTTCGCTTCATCGATTATAGGCGGATTCCAGAAAACGAAGTCCTTGCCGCCGTGGGGCGAGCCGTCATGGTCAACCACATCGAATGGCAGCCCCACCAGCTGCTCGGCGTGTTCACCGGGGTTGGCAATGGTCGCCGAACAGCAGATGAACTGCGGTTCGGAGCCATAGAGTCGACACAAACGCCGCAGCCGGCGCAGCACACCGGCCACGTGTGAGCCGAAGACACCGCGGTAGGTATGGGCTTCGTCCACCACCACGTATCGCAGGTGGCGCAGCAGCCTCGACCAGTACTGATGATTGGGCAGAATGCCCACATGAAGCATATCAGGATTCGAGAGGATTACCCGGGCGCGTTTCCGTATCTCGGCCCGCTCCCCTTTAGGCGTATCGCCGTCAAAAGTGTCCAGCTCCTCTATCTGCAAAAGGTCGGGGGTGAATAATTTATGTAAAGTACGTAACTGGTCCTGCGCCAGCGCCTTGGTCGGAAAGAGGTAGATGGCACGGCTTCCCGGGTCTGCCAGGAGCGCCTCGGCAACTGCGATGTTATAGCAGAGGGTCTTGCCGCTGGCGCTGGAAGTGGCCACCATGACGTTCTGCCCGTCTCTGATTCTGTTGACCGTTTCCGCCTGGTGCGTGTAGAGAGGAAACAGCCCCTGAGCCTGCAGGCGTTCTACCAGTGCCGGAGCCAATGGCCGGTCAAGCTCAGCATACTCCGCACGGCGGGGGTGAATGCGCTCCACATGGGCAATCTGGTCGGCAAAGGTGGCCTGGGACTGAAGATGATGCAGGAAGGCCAGAGTATCCACCATGACCCTCCTTCACTAGATAGGCAGTATCTCGATTTCGTAATCGAGAATTTCGACCTCAAATCGGCTGTTGACCACAAAATCAACGACTTTGGACAGCACCTCGTTGGCATGACGGTTTTCATTGCTGACGCAGCAGATGCCGATGGTTGCCAGCTGCCAGCGGTCATGGTTGTCCACTTCCGCCACAGAGACATTGAACTTGTTTTGAACACGACTGGTTACGGACTTCAGCACCTGCCGTTTGCCTTTAAGAGACAGGTTTTCCGGCAGGCGGAGGTTTATCTTGCACATGCCCACAATCATGGCTATATCCAGCCGACATAAATGCACAGGGCAGAACTGAATCTGGCCTGATTCCGCAATCACTCCCGCTTCTAATGTAACATTCCACTCTACAGGTGTCAAACCAACAATCGGGTGGCCAGGTGATACTGCTTGCCCCTAACAGGCAAGCTGTGCTATGATAATATATCAAATCCTGGTCTGACCAGAGAACCGGCCGCCGATGTTTCCCAAAGGTGAATAGCCAGATGCCAAAGATTTATTTTATTGACGTGACCAACCGCGATGGGGTGCAGACCGCCAAGCTCGGCCTGTCCAAGATGGAAAAGACGCTGATGAATCTTTACCTGAATGAGATGGGCGTTTTTCAATCGGAATTTGGCTTCCCCACCACCAGACACGAGACCCTGTACCTTCAGGCAAACCTGGAGCTGGCGCAGATGGGGGTCCTGCAACCGATTCGACTGGAAGGCTGGATAAGGGCCATTGCCAGCGATGTTGAAACGGCCTTCAGACTGGTACCGGATATCAAACACCTGAACCTTTCCATCTCCACCTCTTCTCAGATGATAAACGGCAAATTTCAGGGCAGGAAGCGGCAGGAAGACATCATTCATGATATGACGACGGCACTGGATGCCGCCAGGGCACTGGGTGCGGAAACGGTGGGAGTAAATGCGGAAGACGCATCGAGAACTGACATCAAGTTCCTCGAAAAGTTCGGCCTGGCGGCCAGAGAACACGGTGCCGACCGCCTCAGGTACTGCGACACCCTTGGCTACGATAACCCGTTTACCATTTACGAAAGCAACCGGAACCTGGCAGAAAATACCGGCCTGCCCATTGAAATTCACTGCCACGGTGACCTGGGGATGGCGGTGGCCAACTCGCTGGCCGGGGCGAAAGGTGCCATTGACGGCGGCCAGGATGTTTACATCAATACCACCGTGAACGGCGTTGGGGAAAGGGCCGGCAACGCGGACCTGGTGGCGATGATTCTGGCCTTAACCAAATCAAAGCAATTCGCCGATAAATACGCGCTGGGACAGCCTATCGACCTTTCAAAATCGTGGAAAATCGCCAAGTTCGCCAGCTACGCCTTTGGTCTGCCCATCCCGATTAATCAGCCGGGAGTCGGGGCCAATGCCTTTGCCCACGCCTCCGGAATTCACGCTGACGGTGTTTTGAAAGACCCGGAGAACTATGAGCTCTACGGTTTTGAGGAGCTGGGGAGAGGCGACCCGGTAATGGTGGAAACGGGAAGGGAAATCATCGCCGGGCAGTATAGCGGTATCTCCGGCTTCAGCCATCTCATGGGAAAAATGGAAGTGCAGTTCAGCAACCGCGAGGAAGCCGCCGAGATTCTGGAACTGGTCCGCTATGCCAACGTCGAGGCGCAGAAGCCACTCGTCGAGGATGAACTGCTCTTCATCGCCAAATACCCCAAGATTGCCAAAAAGCTGCTGACACTGACGCCGCTGGAGTAGCTAAAACAGCCCAAAATCATCAGGACTACCACAAAGAGCAGCCCTTATTCTCTACCGGTCGCGCGGGAGGTGACCGCAAATGGAACGCCAGAACTCGACCATCACCGTAAAGCCCATAGGCATCGTTAGAAACGCGGTCCAGAAACCGCCAGAGCCTCCTTACGACTGGGATAAGGTTGTATCTCGTATAGAAATCGAGCCCGGCCTGACGGAGGCGCTCGATGGCCTGGATGCGTTTTCCCACATCATCGTCCTCTACTGGATGAACCGGCTGGCCGACGAGCCCCTGCCAATGAAAGTGCACCCCAGACGCGACCCCAACTTTCCGCTGGTCGGGCTTTTTGCCACCCGTGCTCCCCACCGACCCAACCCGATTGGCGAGACCACAGTGAAGCTTCTGAAAAGGGAGGACAACGTGCTCGTTGTCTCCGGCCTGGATGCCATCGATGGTACTCCGGTAATCGATATCAAACCCTACCTGCCCAGAAATGACTCCGTAACTGACGCCAGAACACCACCCTGGGTTAAACCACCTTCGGAAAGCTAATGCTATTCGCACGGCTCTGCCGAAGCACTTGAAACGGTTGACGTTAAGCT
>JADHXF010000014.1 GCA_016783105.1 Dehalococcoidales bacterium
AGTGATTTCAGCCTTTGCACCTGGACAACAGGGTGTGGTTGGTTCAATCAACCGGGTAGCTGCCAAGAGGCCAGGACGGTTAAGGTAACTAACCCCAACCTAATCATCATTTAAGCCGAGTATCTCAATAAAGCCATCAATACTCTTAAGTAAATTCAAACCTCTCTCAGTCGCCTGATAAGTTACTGATAGATTATCCGCTGTAACACTGTCAAGGTAACCTTGACTTATTAAGAAATGTAAGTATTTTCTCATCTGGCTATAGCTCATATTGGCGTTGTACATTATCCTTGTTTTTGGGGCGCTATTCAGCCCTATTCTCAGCATCTCGGCAATTATCTCAACGTCTGAACGCCGCTGATTCACCCTCATTGGTTGACCTCATACCATTTTCGAACGCGAATTCATAATACCAGAGCCATTCTATCCAGGTGTCAAAATAACATATGGGCAATATGAGGGAGAGTTTATTATTATCAACTTCCATAATCCCTCTCTACTTCTATTTTTCAGCATATTTCAACATTATTGTTTTTCAGCCAGCTTCAACCCAGTACTAAAGTCATACCGTGCCATCCACCATGTTAACCCGTTTCGGTTCAGTTAGCTTCAATATCACTGTTACTCATCAAGCCCCAAACAGGACTAAAATACTAGCCCTTTTTCGCCATTTTTTAAGCCGGGGCTAAAAGGTTAAATGGTATTGTTGCAGGTAGTACGGGTAACGTAGTACCATCATAAAGCCGCCCGTTTTTGGAGCCTGTTCCTGTGTATATTGATTGGGTAAGCGCAGCTCTGGTAAGTTCCGCCATTCTGGCCGTAGTCAATGTCGTGGATAGCCATCTCATCTCCAAGCGACTGCCCAGTGTCCACTCCTATTTGCTCATCCTGGGTTTCATGATACTTATCGTCAGCGTGGTAATAATAATTCTATTCCCCCTTCCCGACCCCCTTGATAACACGTCACTGGTGATGGCGATACTCTCCGGCGTGCTCCGTGCGGTGTCGGTATATATCATGTTCCACACACTCAAAAAAGAAGAAGTGTCGATGGTGATTCCCATAGTTAACTCGTATCCCATAATGGTATCACTGCTGGCCATGCCCATTCTGGGTGAGTTCCTGGGCGCACTACAATGGATAGCGATTATTATCGTGGTATCTGGAGTAATACTGGCTTCATTCAGGGGCGATTCAGGAGGCAGAATAACCTGGTCGGGTAGAGTGCTGAGCTTGTTACTCGCGTCCAGCCTGTTCTATGCCTTGTCGGAGGTTACAGCGAAGTATGCTCTGGCCGTAATCTCGCCCTGGCAGATGTATTCCATCAGTCATTTCTCCATAGCCTTTGTTTTCCTGATAATCGCGTTACGTCCGCGTATCTTCAAAGAACTGGCCCGCCACCAGAAAAGAAATTCGGCGATAATCATAGTTGCCTTTAATGAAACAATCGCGGTTGCAGCGGTGGTACTGCTCTACTGGGCGATGGCAAGGGGGCCGGTATCGCTGGTTTCAACTATTGCCAGCACGCGTCCCGTTTTTGTTTTTATCTGCGCGCTGATTATCAGCCGGTTTTCCGGGTTCCTCCTGGAGCAACAGGCCAGCAGGAGCATATTACTGCTGAGGTTTATGGCTATCACCATGATTGTGGGGGGAATAGTCATCATGTACCTTACCAGGGGCAGTATCTCAGGTTAGTAGCTTTGATGTGTGGTTTGTTTACTAAATGGAGCGTTACCCTAGCTCAGTGAGGTTTGAGGATAGTCTGAAGCTGTATTCTGCTATTGCGGATAAAACACTACCTTATATTCAGCTTGAGTTAATATCAGATTTACTGTTCTTGCAGAGATTATCGAAAAACTCAAATAACGAGTGGTCGCAATCGGGATTTATCACCTCCTCCAAGGGTTTAACAACCTCCAAGAGAAAGCCAACTTGGCTGAATTTACCGCAGGTAGCAAGTTCTCTTACGTCGTCCTCTTCTAATACACCACGCTTGAAGAGAAGCCTTATCTGATTCATATGATGTGAGAATCTTCGCCTATCTTCATTCAGTATTATCGCCTCTTCCTCTTTATTGTTCAGTTTGCTATAGAACTCACTTGCAAAGTTATCACCATACTTATCTTTCCACGAACGAAGTCTCATCATTCCGTGTAACATCTCATTTGAGGCATAGTTATTTGTAACCTGTGCAATAACTTGCGAGACTGCTGTCCTATGTGATTCGGCAGCGGACTGTTTGGCAGCATTTGCAGCCCGCCAAGCAGCAATGGCAGCAACAAGAGTAATCAGGGCAATTACCCCTTGTATTATCCATCCAACCCATTGGAAGTTCTGCATCAGCACATGAATTCTAGTATCGCCATCCATCTATGTCAATGAAATAATTATTATCCCGTTGCTGATTATGGTAGAGCAGCAATTTATCATACAACAGAAGCCTATTGCGTATGGAGTATCTCCTCCCTATTTATTGCTTCATACCGAATCTGCACTGAGTCTAAACTGGCAAAACACCCAACTACCTGAACAGCTCATCAAGGGAAAGCTCTTCTTTCCTGGCTTCTTTCTCCAGGGGCCAGGTAAAGCGCACTGACACCCTCGGCGGTACGCCTATTCCCGCCTCAACGGACATTTCCTTGGGGCCAAAGACGAGGGCGATTTCGTAGGCCTTGTGCAAAGCATCCCTTATCAGGTCGCGCACCGCGGTCAACGGTTTACCACGCAGGCTATCGGAGCGCCTCATGATATTGCTGATTTCATTCTCTATGCTAAGGAGCTCGGCCAGTTTGTCGGAAAGTTTGCCTTCGGCAGGCTTGCCATCTTGCTGAAAGACCATCTCTGAACCTCCTCTCTATTTCATCTATATAATATGTACCTTACCATGACCGCAATATATCGCAAAGTAATTTTACCCCACTATTCTGATTTTGCAAACCCGGGACACGCCGTGATAAAGCCTGAAATCGTTGATTTTAGTACTGAATTAGTACTACACTGAGGGGAAATCGCCTCACGGGGGGAAGTGAGCGGGGGTATTCATGGATATACCCACTTTAATGCTGATTATCGCCGTAACGTTCGCCGTCTTTGGCACCATGGGGATGGTGGGCGGCATCTACGCCTTGCAGGGCAAAAAATGGGCACTGGCGCTCACCGGCTCGATTGCATCCGCGCTACCCTTTTCAATCGTGGGCATAGCGGCGTTCGTGGTCACCGTTTTAACCAAAGATGAATTTGAATAGCGTCATCCCGCACCGTGGCTATTAAATAAGCTTCACTCGCTGCGGGACGTTCCTGGCGAGGCAAACTGCCTCACATGCTTATGCCTCAGGTGGAACCGCTGGGCGCACAGTTGTTGCCGGAAGACGAGGTGCTGAAGAGGGATAAAATTCGCTTGAGTATGCCCTTTCCACACTCGGGGCATTTGATGTCGCGCTCGCTGTCGCTTATACTGCGACGTAACTCCAGTTTGTTGCCACATTCAGGGCATTCATATTCATAGAGTGGCATTGTTTCCTTTGTCTCCGCTCTTTTTATCCTCGGGGTCTTCCACGAGACCCCAGTTAAACGGCGCTCAGCCAAACTGAGGTTTTTCCGCACCGCAGCCATCAGCGGTGGCGCTGCCTTTGCCCGACACACTGGCCGCCGAAACAATGTACAGCCCAACCAGCGCGCCAATCAGCGCCCCTATCCCCATATTAGAGGTCAGGCCGGCACCTTCACCCTGACTGTACAGGTAACTCAGCACGATACCAATAGCCGCACCGATTAACACTCCTATTACATACCTTGCTTTCATCTGCCCTCACCACAAATTATCCGAACTTAACTATCAGGTCAATTTTATCGAATGGACATGCGATTGTCTGTGACTATTATCACTTTACGGCGCTGTTAATATCCCTCCGGTCCCAGGCACAGCCCCCCGTCAACGATGATATTCTGGCCGGTTATATAGCTGGATTCATCAGAGACCAGGAAAAGCACCGCACTGGCGATTTCTTCCGGTTTGCACAGCCTGCCCAGCTTGATTCCTTTTTCCCACAGGGGAATCCTGTCCGGCGCCATTTTAAAAACGCGCTCCGTCCCCACAATGCCGGGGGAAACACAGTTGACGCGTATGCCATACTCGGCCGCCTCCTTGGCCAGCGTTACCGTCATGCCAACAATGCCCGCTTTGGCCGCCGAATACTCAACCCCTTTCATCATACCGATTACCCCGGCCGTTGAAGCTATACTGACAATGGCACCACTGCGCCTTTCCATCATATGGTTGATGACGGCCCGCGCGCAGTTCAACGGCGCGAGGAGGTTAAGGCGCAAAATCTCTTCACCGCGGGTTGTTTCCGACCGGGCGAAGAAATCCATTTTCGTTTTAATCGACGGGCCGGTTGAGCCGCCCGCCACGTTGACCAGTATATCTATCTGCTCAAAATGCTCGAGGGCTGCTTCTACCATCTTTGCTGCCTGGTCAATCTCAATCACGTCAACACATACGGCCAGGGCTTCAGACCCCAGGGCCTTTACCTCGTCAACCATCCTGCTGTTGGCTTCATCGTTCACGTCCGCGATGACGATTTTAGCACCTTCTCTCGCCAGCAGCTTGGTTATTTCTCCACCAATGGCTCCGGCACCACCGGTCACGATAGCAACCCTATCTGTTAGCCGCATTTTATTCTCCCTTATTCTGGAATAATTCGCTCACCCCATTATACTCAAGCGACTACTTAATAGGAAAATTATCGCTTCAAAAAGCAAACCGGACACGGAATACAGCCTGAGATAACCTTCTTCAGTGCCCGGTCCTTAATTACCGATTATAGTATGATATTTTACCGCTGGGAAATACCGGTATTATTTCCGCCTTACTTTCTGTCTTTCCAACCTGTATCTAAAAAAGTACCGGACCGGTTACGGGTCAATGAACAGCTTGCCGGCTTTGGCCGCATTATGCTTCGGTATATCAAAGAAATGAATGAGCACTCTGTCCGCCTCAACCTCGAAATTTTTCATCACGGCATCGGTGATGTCCTTCGCCAGCTTTCGCTTCTGTTCCACAGTCCTGCCCTCGAAAGCTCTTATGGTTACCATTGGCATGATTTTAGTACCTCCCTGCTATAATATTTATTTGCTGCTTCTGGCCTTCCGGTACATTGCTTCAACCTGAGACTTCCACTTGGGGGCCTTATCTCTGACAAAGCGCCTTGTCGGCTCCTCTTGCGTGCAGACCAGCATGGAATTAACGTTGACCCAGGGAACAAAGATGTCTTCGCTGTACTGCTTCACTCCATCCAGCTGGTCATCCCACTCAACCTGAGTCATGCGTATGCCATACTCATCCAGAACCTGCACGAGGCCGATATAGCAACATTCCGGCGCCGTTCCCGGGATTAAGCTAATGGCTACGAAATATCCGGGCTTGATGGCTTCTGATTTTGCCATTTCTCACCTCCTAAATATGGTAAACCAATAATAAACGGTTACACGTTAAACGTCAAACTGGCCAAGAGTAGGCTGCTTTCCAGCCCTTCTTAATTGACTTTTACCCACTCTCCCCATATACTTGGCTCATATCCTAGGCTAGCGGAGGTGGGAAATGGGCCTGTTATTTACAATATTACCATTCATCGGAATTTTATTGCTTATTTCCGGAACAATCGGTCTCTTTGTCGTCAATCTCAATTATTCATCAGGCGATCTCGCTTGGATTCAGGGTAACCTTACCTACGGCGTCTTCACGCTCATCGGGCTGGCTATCACCATCAGTTTCATGATCAGCGGCCTTGAACAGGAATAACGGGAGCGGGACAGCTAATATATATTATCTGTAATCGCGCCTTTAGCAACTCTTTACTGCTTTCTTTCCTCCGCCGGTGAATTACCGAAATACACCTTGGTATGGGGCCATGGTATCTCAATACCCTCAGCGTCAAACGCCTTCTTGATGCGGTACCTCAGCTCGCCCATCACATTCCACTGCTCAATCGGTTTTACATCGCCCAAAACCTTGAGATCAATTCCGGAGTCGCCCAGTTTATTCACTCTCAGCACCTGAGGCGGTGTTTTGATCCGCCAGTTCCAGTTCGGGTCCTCGGCAACCTCCTTGCCAACACGATTGATGACAGCAATGGCATGGTCAAGGTCGGTGCCGTAGGCGACGGAAACATCGAGGTTGACCCGGGAAAAGTGCCTGGTGTAGTTGCTCGCCACCTTTATCTCGCCATTGGGCACATGGTGCACAATGCCATCAAGGTCACGCAGCACCGTCTTCCGTAAAGTGACGTCTTCCACCAGGCCGGCGATGTCAGCCACCCTGGCTACATCTCCCACCCGGTACTGGTTTTCCATAAGAATGAAGACGCCGGCGATGAGGTCCCGGATCATATACTGCGCCCCAAAGCCAACGGCAATACCGACAATACCTAAACCGGCCAGAATCGGGCCGATGGGGACATTAAGTTCAGATAGAATCATGAAGATGACGAGCAGAATAATCAGTATTTTTCCCAAACCCATGAAGACAGTCTGGAGGGTATCCGCCCTTTTCTTCATCCCCTCCCGGCTCTCGCCACGTTTGGGCTGGGTCATGGCACGCTGTAACAATCCTGGTAAAAATTTCTGCATAGCATACCATAACCCGGCTCCAAGCAGCAGTATTACGAAGATATAGGTACCATGCGCCAGAAACCACCTTTGAACAATATCTACCGTGATGATACTGTAGATGCCCTCTTCAGATATGATAATGGCGATTCCCGTCATGGTGATGATAATCAAGACTATCCCTTCCAGAGACCAGAAACTGATGTTTAGCCATTTCCTGATACCAGTCACACGCTCTTCCTCGACCCTTTTCTCAATACTGTCTTGAATCCGGCCCTTCATGGTAAGCAGAACAATTAGAGCAATCGCGCAGATGAGAAAAAGCCACCAGCTATTGGCCGTAATCCAGTACCACATGTCAGTCACCTCCCCTGCAAACGATAAGAATAATTATACTACTCCAAAGTTATATTTAATAGAGTACACGCACATCGCCCACGCGGCGGGTGATTTTATTCCCATCAAGATGCTCCATCAGAGCCTGCGCATACTTGCGACTGGTCTGGAACATGTCCCGCACTTCCGCCAGCGTTATCTGCCCCTGGGCCTTGATTCGAGAGGTCACCTTTCCCACCATTTCATCATAGGCTGACGCGGCAAAGACCACGTCATTGCTTACCTTCACCACCTGGCGTCGCTCAACGAGCAGGTTGAGCAGGTCAGGCTCGGGAATGAGGTCGCCGGGCGGGGCGTAAGGGCTCTCAGCAAGCGAACGAATAAAGGCATCCGTCTTCCCCTGCTGTGCCTGGGTCAACTTTATCTGGTGAGACGGCAACCGAACCACATTTCCCTCTTCAGCGATGATACCCTGTGCCGCCAGCTTCTGGAAGGCAGTGGCCGCATATGCTCCCAGTTTCAGCCTGCTCCCCAGCTCCACCTTTGGCATACCGGGGCGAGCCGGAAACTTACGGTGGTATTCCTGGAGAGCCGCCTTCGTTTTCTGGACGAGGCTTTCCCACCTCTGTATCGTCACCAGCAGGGAACGGTCGCCCTGTCCCAGAGCAACTACATTTCCCTGCTCGGTGAGGGAAACGACCGCGGCTCTTATATCGTCATCTTTCAGATTGAGCTCGGACATCAGCAGCGAGATTTCCAGGGGCTGTTTAGTTTCCACGAGCGCCAGCACCATCTCTTCAGCGGTTCCCGTCTCTTTAGCTTTGAGGTTCGCAATGACATCAGGGCGAAAGCGGCGGAGTCGCTTCGTCTGCGCCTCGATGATTCTACCGCCACCGAGGGTTTCCATCGGGGAGCGGACAATGAAATGGTCGCCGTTGACCACCGCTGCCGGCCGGTCAAGTTTTACCTGTGCCCACGTCGACTGTCCCGGTTTAAGTTCTTCTCCCTCCAGGAGACGGATTTTGGCCATTGCCTCCGCGGCTCCGGTGTGGAAACTGACGGTGGCGCCGTGTTTTATGGGTCGGTTCAGATAGTCAAGCAGCTTCAGTTTCAGGGTCAGCAGCGTGGTGGGAGACAGCCATCCCGGCCTGGTCAGCACATCACCGCGCTGCAGGCGGGAGGTATTGATGCCCACCAGGTTTGCCGCCACCCGGCTCCCCGGCGCGGCGGTGTCAATGCGTGTTTTATGTGTCTGCAGCCCGCGTAATCGCGACTTCAGGCCCGGGGGCACAATCTCCACCTCCTGCCCCACGGAAAGCGAGCCGTCAATCAATGTTCCCGTCACCACGGTGCCCGACCCGGCCATGGTGAAAACGCGGTCGATGGCCAGTCTGGGTCTGCCCAGGTCGCGCCGCGGTTCTGCGGAACCCAATAGCCTGTCAATGGTCGCCACCAGGTCTGGCAGGCCTTCTCCGGTCAGCGCCGACACGGCAACCGCTGGTGCCCCGGACAGGGTTGTGGCGCTGATGAGCTCCTCTATCTCCATGAGGACCAGGCTCAACAGTTCTTCATCAACCAGGTCCTTTTTGGTGATGACGACGATTCCGTTCCGTATCTCCAGCAGGTCTAAAATCGCCAGGTGTTCCCTGGTCTGTGGCATGATGCTCTCATTGGCAGCAATAATGAGCAGCGCCAGGTCAATACCGCCCACGCCGGCGAGCATGTTCCTGACGAATCGCTCGTGCCCGGGAACATCAACGATGCCCACCTCGCGTCCGCTGGGCAGCTTAAGCCAGGCAAAGCCGAGGTCTATGGTCATGCCGCGCTCTTTTTCCTCGCGCAGCCGGTCGGGGTCGATTCCGGTTAATGCCTGCACCAGAAGCGACTTGCCGTGGTCAATGTGGCCAGCGGTACCCAGGACATACACCTAAAACACCTTCAATCACGAAGTGACATGCAATTCAGAAGCCAGATTACGCAGTGCTTTCAATACCGTTTTATCCTCTTCGGGAAGCACCGAGCGCGGGTCGAGAAGCAGTATATCGTCGGCAATCCGCCCCACCACCGGCGTTTCCTGCCCGCGCAGCCTGCGAGCCGCCCGCTGCGCCAGATTGCGGTCTTTCCCGTCGCCAATGGCGACCAGTTTCGTGGGCAGCGTTCCCCCGGGCAGGCTGCCACCGCCGACCATCGTCTCACCATCAACCACGCAGGCCATATTGTCGAGCGTCTTTGCCCATTCCCCCGCCCTTTTTTCAATGTCTTTTACCGGCGCGGCAATCATCCTCCACACCGGGATTTTATCAGCCGCTTCACCCTTCAAGTAATGGAGCAGCGTGGCTGCCAGGCCGGCGAGCCGTATCTTGTCAATGCGCACCGCCCGGGCCAGCGGGTGTCTTCGCAGCCTGTCCATAAGCTGTTTCCGGCCAACGATGATGCCCGCCTGCGGCCCTCCCACCAGCTTGTCGCCGGAAAAGAAGGCCAGCCCGACGCCGAGTGCTACACTTTGCTGCACCATCGGCTCCGGAGCCAACCCGAACGCAGTCGTATCCAGAAAACAACCACTGCCCAGGTCATCGAGGACAGGTATATGGTAACGCTCAGCCAGCGTCATCATTTCTTCGAGTGCCACTTCGCTGGTGAACCCCACGAGCTGGAAGTTGCTGGAATGAACCCGCATCAGGGCTGCCGTTCGCTGATTTATCGCCTGCTCGTAATCGCTGATATAGGTGCAGTTGGTCGTCCCGACCTCCACCAGTTTGGCGCCGCTCTGCCGCATCACATCGGGAATGCGAAAGCCGCCCCCGATTTCCACCGCCTGACCCCGGGAGACGATTACTTCCTTTCTTCTCGCCAGTGCCATCAACCCCAGCAGCACCCCTGACGCATTATTGTTCACCACCAGCGCCGCCTCAGCCCCGGTGAGTTCGCCTAAAAGCGCCTCGACGTGTACCTGCCGCGAGCCCCGTGCACCGCTCTCCAGGTTAAACTCCAGATTTGAATAACCCCGGGCCACGGCATCCATGGCCGCGGTTGTTTCCGAGCTCAGCGGGGCACGGCCTAGATTGGTATGCAGAATGACGCCGGTGGCATTGACCACCGGTCGCAGGCTGGGTATCTCCAGCGCCTTCACCTGATTAAATA
This sequence comes from Dehalococcoidales bacterium, assembly GCA_016783105.1. The sequence continues at coordinate 10,084 of JADHXF010000014.1, forward strand.
CCGCATCAGCGATTCCGGCCGGCGAGGAAACCTTTTTTCCGGCGGCGATGGCGACTCGCTCCCGCTCCAGATGCTGTCGTATCAATTTTACGAGCCGGTCATGGGGATAGGTCTCCACGAGCGACTTTAACCGTTCGTCGGCCAGAACCCTGTCCACGCTGGGTATTTTACGGAATTTGCTTTCCACGCTCCCTATTTTACACGATGGCGGTGGACACTTCTAGTATGAGCCGCACATCGGTCATGACGAAAAACCTCTACTATCTTTAACTGCCTCCAGTTTGCTGCTAAAATGGACAGTGCTGCTAGCCGTCGCAGGATGGTCTTACCTGGAAAAGGAGAGACAAAATGTTAACTGAAGATGAACTGACAAGGTATGACCGGCAGATTATGCTGAAGGGCATAGGCAGGAAAGGGCAGGAGAAGCTGAAAAAGGCCAGGGTCTTCGTTGCCGGTGCCGGCGGGCTGGGTTCTCCCATTTCCATTTATCTGGCTGCCGCCGGGGTCGGCACTATACGGCTGGCCGACCACGACACCATCGAGATGAGCAACCTGAACCGGCAAATTCTGTACGGTGACGGAGACATAGGTAAAAGAAAAATCGACTCCGCGGTTAAAAAGCTGCAAAACCTGAATAAAGATATTACCGTCGAAGCCGTTGCCGAGACGATAACCGAGGAAAATGTTTCCCGGCTGGTCGGCGATTGCGACCTCATCGTCGACGCCATGGACAACCTGCCCACCAGGTACGTATTGAACCGGGCAGCCATCGAAAAAAATATTCCCTTTTTCCACGGGGCGGTGTACGGCTTTGAGGGGCGGGCGACGACAATAATACCCGGCAAGACCGCCTGCCTGTGGTGCATCTATCAGGGACGCGTTACCGAGGGGAGATTCCCCGTCATCGGGGTGGCACCGGCGGTTATCGGCTGCCTCCAGGCAACCGAGGTCATCAAGTACATTACCGGAATCGGGGAACTCCTGACCGACCAGCTACTGATATATGATGGGCTCAACCTCGAGTTTACCAAGCTGGAAGTGAAACGGGACCCGCATTGCCAGCACTGCGGTCATTTGCAGCAGGATAGAGGACAGAGATAGTAGAGAAGATAAGATTCAAGGCAATCGAGATACCGAAGGTTTTGTTTGTATTTGGTTGGTAGCTTCTCCATGATACGGGCAACGTGAATATCTGAATTGCAATTCTTGGGCGCTGGTATTATCATAAAGAACCTAAAGACTTGCCTAAAAATGATGCCAAGATAAGAACAGGTGAGAATGTAATGAAAAAACTATTGTTAGCTATGAATTTAGTTTTAGCTTTAGTACTTATAGGATGTAGCGAGGCGTCCTCCATAATATCATCTTCAGTGGGGCAAGTAACGGATATGCATACCACTTATCCTGTAGGTACGGCATTGGCTATAGAAATAACCCCCAACAAAAGTGCTGAAGCTGGTAAATATTATATTGTGGAAGTGTCATATCTGAAAAAAGGCAGGTGCCGCACAGCAGTAAGTTGGACAGAACTAGAAATAGAATTGGCAAAGCCGAAGAACTTATATATACCGTTAAGCAAGGGAGAAGCAAGTACATTATCTAGGGAGGATTATACAGCATTGCGCAAGGTATTTGGCGTAACAATAGATTCTAAACCTGTAGATGCTGAAACGATAGAGGAATTTCAGAAGCAGGGGATTATAGTGATATATCGTTGAATGGAATAGAACAGGTGAGAATGTGAAATGTTGCGATAAAGAGCATCACCTTGCATTATTTCCCATTCTTAGAGAGTGGGAAGTCCCCTTTATTATTACACCAACCATCTGCAAATAAAACCATACCGAAGCCGGATTGCATTTTAAAATAGCTTGTGGTATATTCATCACTAACTGATCAATATGGCCGCTAGGGGTGCTTAAAAGCTGAGAGGCAATTGGTGCCAACCCTGTGGACCTGACCTCGGTAATGCGAGCGTAGGGAAGCGGAAGTAGCTTGGACCAAGGGTCTTGAAGTAGCCGCTTAAGCCCTTGGTTTTTGTTTTGTGAGCGTAACTTATGTTTAAGACAATAAGGGAGGACATTCAAACCGTATTCGCCAAAGACCCGGCGGCAAGGAGCACTCTGGAGGTTCTTTCCTGCTATCCGGGCCTTCATGCCCTGTGGCTGCACCGCGTGGCACACTTTCTGTGGCAGCACAAGCTCCGCCTGCTGTCGCGTTTCATCTCACACTGCAGCCGTTTTTTCACCGGCATTGAAATTCACCCCGGAGCCGGAATCGGCCGCAGGTTCTTCATCGACCATGGCGCCGGGGTTGTCATCGGCGAAACGTCTGATATCGGCGACGATGTCCTGCTGTACCAGGGAGTGGTACTCGGCGGCACGACCACCGAGAAAAAGAAGCGCCACCCCACGGTGGGCAACAATGTCGTCATCGGCGCTGGCGCGATTGCGCTGGGCCCTATAACCATCGGCGATGATGCCCGCATCGGTTCCGGTTCGGTGGTCATCAAGTCAGTACCGCCCGGAGTCACCGTGGTGGGCGTTCCGGGGCGGTCAGTGGAAGACCGCCACAAGCCTATACTGGAACTGGACCACGGGCAATTGCCCGACCCGATTGCGGAAGCCATCAGGCTGGTACTGAAAGAACAGGACAAGCTTGAGGAAAGGCTGAGCAAACTGGAAAAACAATGCGGCGTCCGCGCTCCCGGTAATGAACTGGAGAAGCTGAGAAAGCGGATGGAGCAGGAACTGGAAGAAAAAGAGGAGTGAGATGAGCAAGCGGCGCGTCACGTTTACCTTCAACGAGGAGCAGATACGGGACCCCATCATCCATAACCTGGGGCAGCAGTTCAACCTGATTACCAATATCCACCGTGCTGACCTCTCCGAAGATGCGGGCTGGATTGTACTCGAGCTGGAGGGTGACGAAAATGACATTGAACAGGGCATTGCCTGGGCCACCAGCAAGGGGGTACGCATTGACCCGGTAGATGGTGACAGTTAGGAGCAATAATATGAAGCGAATCTATCTTGACTATGCCGCCACCACACCAACCCACCCCGACGTTGTCAAAGCGATGCTTCCCCACTTCTCCGATTCGTTCGGTAACCCTTCCAGTATCTATGCCTGCGGACAGGATGCAAAAGAAGCCATTGAGGGAGCCAGGGCCAGCGTGGCCGCGCTCATCGGTGCCCACGAGGACGAAATCGTCTTCACCAGCGGTGGTACCGAGGCGGACAATGCCGCGCTCAAAGGCGTGGCTTATGCCAATTCGGGCAGAGGCAACCATATCATCACCTCTGCCATCGAGCACCACGCCATTCTGGAAACCGGCCACTATCTGGAAACGCAGGGTTTTGAGGTTACAATTCTACCGGTGGATAAGTACGGTATGGTTGACCCTGATGACGTCCGCCGGGCGATTACCGATAAAACAATCATCGTTTCCATTATGAACGCCAACAACGAGATCGGTACCATCCAGCCAATCGCTGAAATTGCCAGAGTCACCAGAGACGCCGGCGTTTATCTGCACACCGATGCCGTGCAGACGGTGGGGCGTATCCCCTTCAGCGTGGATGGGCTCGGCGTTGACCTGCTCTCCATGTCCGCCCACAAGCTGTACGGTCCCAAGGGAGTCGGAGTTCTCTACGTAAGAAAAGGCACCAAGCTCGTATCTTTCATGCACGGTGGTGAGCAGGAATCTGGACGGAGGGCCAGCACCCACAATGTTCCCGGCATTGTCGGCCTGGGAAAGGCGGCCCAGATTGCGCAACGGGAGATGGATGAAGAAGCGGAACGGGTAACCCGCCTCCGTGATAAATTAATCAATGGTATTCTGGAGAACCTGGACCATGCCCGACTCAATGGCCATCCCCGGGTGCGGCTACCCAATAACGTAAACGTGAGCATCTCATACGCCGAGGGGGAGGCGATGTGCCTGAACCTTGACCGGGAAGGCATCTGCTGTTCGACGGGTTCCGCCTGCAGCTCCGCTGCCACCGAACCATCGCACGTCCTGCTGGCACTGGGCCTCGACCCGCTACAGGCCCACAGCTCCCTGAGGTTCAGCCTGGGCAAGTGGACCACGGAAGAAGAAATTGACCGGGTGCTGGACGTGTTGCCCCGTATTGTGGGCAAGCTGAGAGCCATGTCGCCACTGCTGAAGAGTCATCACTAACTTTCCCGATAATTTTTTGTCAGGTAACAAGCCGTGGAAAAAGTAGCCGTTGCCATGAGTGGTGGGGTTGACTCATCGGTATCCGCTGCCCTGCTCAAAGAGAAAGGTCATCAGGTTATCGGCGTCACCATGCTGGTACGCCCAGAAAGCGAGGCGGGTTCTTCCGATTTTATCAACGATGCCCGCCGCGTGGCCGAGGCACTCGACATTCCCCATCATGTGGTTGATTTAAGGGATATCTTTCACCAACAAGTGATTACCCCCTTCTGTCAGGATTACCGCACCGGTAAAACACCAAACCCCTGCGTGCGCTGTAACCGGTACATCAAATTTGACGCCCTTTACCGCCAGGCCAGGTCACTGGGCGCACGTTACCTTGCCACCGGCCACCACGCCAGGGTAACAAAAGATGATTCATCAGGCAGAATGCTGATTCAGAAAGGGCAGGATCAGAAAAAGGACCAGTCTTATTTCCTCTACGCGCTGACGCAGGAGCAACTGAGCCACACTATTTTCCCCATTGGCCACCTGATCAAAGAGCAGGTAAAGGAAATCGCCCGGGAGAAAAACCTGCCGGTATTCAACAGGCCGGAGAGCCAGGACATCTGCTTCCTTCCCGATAATAACTACGTGGAATTCCTCAGAGACCGCATCCCGCAGGCGTTCCAGCCCGGGCCTATGCTGGACGAGCAGGGCAATATCCTCGGCCGCCATAGGGGAATCGCGAACTATACCATCGGTCAGCGCAAGGGACTGGGCATCGCTGCGGGCGAGCCGCAGTATGTAATCGCCATAGAGCCGGAAGGTAACGCTGTCATCGTCGGCGGCAGGGAAAGAGTATTCGGCGATGAGCTGGTGGCCACTCAGATGAACTGGATCGCCATCGAACAGCTGACCGGAGCCATCGCTGTTAAAGCCAGGATAAGATACCGCCACCCAGAAGCGGATGCCACCATAACTCCGGTTGATAAAGACATCGTTTATGTAAAATTCAAAGAACCGCAACTGGCCATCACACCCGGGCAGGCCGTCGTCTTTTATGATGGCGATAAAGTCCTGGGTGGTGGTACAATAGCATCATCAGGTAAATCCCCAGCACCCGAACAGATTAAGGAGTTTGCCCGTAATGGCTAAAGTTGTCGCTGTCTGCACCAGCAAGAAGAAAGGAATCCGGAAACAGTCCATTGCTGAAGGGCAATTCAAAGAAGAGCACGGGCTGGTCGGCGATGCCCACGCTGGCGTTGTGCCCAACCGACAGGTGAGCCTGCTCGCCCTGGAAAGCATCGACAAAATGCGCGGTCTGGGCCTGGAGCTGCATCCCGGGGACTTCGCCGAAAACATTACCATAGAAGGCATGGATATCTGCAAGCTACCGGTAGGCACAAGGCTGTCGATAGGCGAAGACGTTCTGTTTGAAATCAGCCAGATAGGCAAAGAGTGCCACACCGCCTGCGCCATCCGCCGCCAGGTTGGCCAGTGCATCATGCCCGAGGAAGGCGTCTTTGCCCGCGTTTTAAAGGGGGGCAGAATCAGACCGGGAGATAAAGTATCAATTGGAGAAGGACAGTGATTGATACCAGGTCACTATTGGTGGAAAAGATTTTAAAGCTGAAAAAGGAAAGGAATGCCGTCATCCTGGCCCATAACTACCAGCTCGGCGAGGTTCAGGATATCGCTGACTTCGTGGGCGATTCCCTCGGCCTGAGCCAGAATGCGGCCAAAACAGAAGCTGACGTCATTGTGTTCTGCGGCGTTCATTTCATGGCGGAGACGGCGGCCATCACCTGCCCCGATATGACCGTTCTCCTGCCGGACCGGCACGCCGGCTGCCCGATGGCCAACATGATTACTGCGGAACAGTTGCGGCAAAAGAAAAAAGAGCTGCCGAATGCCACCGTGGTCTGCTATATCAACTCGACAGCCGCAGTAAAGGCTGAATCCGATATCTGCTGCACCTCGGCCAATGCCGTCAAGGTGGTGGAGAGCATCGACAATGACGAAGTGCTGTTCGTGCCCGACCAGTACCTGGGGCACTACGTGTCAACCAAGACAAAGAAGAAAATCCACCTCTGGCCGGGCTACTGCCCGACGCATGCCCGCATTCAGGTTCAGGATATCACACGGCTCAAAAAGGAAAACCCCCGGGCGAAGGTCGTCGTTCACCCCGAGTGCCGCCCCGACCTTATCGCCCTGGCAGATGAGGTTGCCAGCACCGGGGGCATGGTACGGTATGCCCACAGGGATGATGTTCATGAAATGATTGTCGGCACGGAGATCGGCATCATCCACCGGCTGAAAAAGGAAAATCCAGGCAAGAAATTCATTCCAGTGTCGGAACAGGCGGTCTGCCCCAATATGAAATTGATTACGCTGGAGAAAGTCCTCTGGTCCCTCGAGGAAATGCGGCCGGTGGTGAAAGTATCAGAGGCTATCAGAATCAAGGCCAGGGCCACGGTGGACAAAATGCTGGCCATCGTTTGAGGGGCAAATGGAAACGGCCAGATACATCATTGTCCTGATTACCAGCGATAGCATAGAAGAGACGGACCACATTGCCCGGTTGCTTCTGGAGAAAAAGAAGGTGGCCTGCGTCAATATCGTGCGCGGCATTGATTCTTATTTCTGGTGGGAGGGCAAACCTGATTCAGCCCGCGAGAACCTGCTCATCGCCAAGTCCAAGGCATCACTGCTACCGGATATCATTGATTTAGTCAGAAAGATGCACAGCTACGATGTTCCGGAGGTCATTGCCCTGCCCATAATCGGCGGCAACCAGGACTACCTGGAATGGATCGACCAGGCTACTGCCTAGAGCACACCCCTTTCGACTATTTCAGCTCCTTAATCGAGGTATAGAGTATATCAAGCATTTCGTCCGCTTCCTTTTTCGTGGTGATTATCGGCGGGTTAAACCGCACTCTGGAATAATCTCTGGCCAGCGCCATGCGGACATACAGGCCGCTCTCCAGCATTTTCCGAACCCATTTTTTCATTGTTTCCGCATCAAACGGCGTCCTGGTTTCTTTATCTTTGACCAGCTCTACGCCAAGCATCAGGCCCAGGCCACTGCAATCAGTGACGCTGGGCAGGTCTTTGAACTCGCGGTTCAGGCGCTCCAGAACATAGTTCCCGACCTTTTCCGCATTTTCTACCATTTTGTCCCGGAAAATAATTTTGAGCGCGGCACTGGCGGCCGCAGCACATATCGGGTTGCCGTGCTGGGTAAAGCCATGCCATAGCATGGTGCCCTTCAACCCTTCAAAGACTTTGTCGTTGAGCAGCGTGGCGCCAAAGGGCAGGTAGCAGCCGTCAATCGCCTTGGCCACGGTCATTATATCCCAGCTGACCGGCCAGTGTTCCTGCCCCCACAGTTTGCCCGTCCTCCCGAAAGCGGTCTGAATCTCGTCGCATATCATGAACACGTCATGGTCGTTGCATATCTGCCGCACGATGGGGAAATACTCAGGCGGTGGGGCCACGTTGCCCGCCGCTCCCATCAACGGCTCGGCAATATAGGCCGCGATGCTATCGGCACCCTCCGCCTGGATGACTTTTGCCACGTAGCGGGCGCAGAGGACATCGCAGGACGGGTATTTCAAATCAAAGGCACACCGGTTGCAGTAGAAGGTAGGAGCCTGGATGAAGCCAGCGGCGAGCGGTGCATATCCAGTCCAGAACGCGCCGCTGCCAGCCCGGGTCGCGGCTGCCGAGCCCATGCCGGCCCCATGAAAACCGTTTTGCAGGCTGATGATTTTATATTTCGGCCTTCCATGAACATGCCAGTAAAGGCGCGCCATTTTGAAGGCCGTTTCCACCGCTTCCGTGCCGCCATTGGTGAAGAAGAAATGGGCCATTCCCTTGGGGACGACCCTGGCCAGCTCCGCGGCATATTCGATAATGGGTACGTTCGATTGTCTGGCCAGGAGGTGGGCAAACTGCAGCTTTCGTGCCTGCTCGCAGATGGCATCTACTATCTCCTTATGGCCATGCCCCAGCGTGTTGCTCGTCTGCTGCGAGGCCGCATCATAATAGAAGTTACCTTCCGTATCCCAGCACTTTACTCCCTCCGCCCTTTCGATAATCGGCCAGACGTCCTCGCTGCCAACCACGGCGAAGCCATGTATCAGGTACTTCAGGTCCATTGCCAGGAGCTCTCCCGTCCGCTTGCTCACCATCTTTCTCTCCTTTGTTGCCAATTCAAGAGAAGTATAATCATAACTGTAATTATACAACAGGCCAGCGCTAACGCGCTGGCCCAATTGTATCACCCGATATAAATACTGCCGGATTGCAGCTATTTCACGAAACGCACGGTCACCGTGCCGAGTCGGTCAAAGGTGGCACGGTAAGAACAGGGCCCTTCAATGAAAAGGGCAGCGTGCAGCGAACCGGAGATAATGAACTCCCCTTTACCTATGCTCATACCATAGTCGGCCAGTTTGTTGGCCAGGCTGGCAACCGCCTGGGCCGGATTGCCCAACACCGCGGCGCCGGCGCCGGTGGCAATAATCTCGCCGTCCTTATCCAGCACCATGCCGATGAGTCGCAGGTCAATGCCTTTAACCGGCGTCAGCTGTCCTCCAAGCATCACCATTGCGCCGCCGGAATCATCGGATATCCCGTCCGGAGCCTTCTTTCTCTGCTCTTTGTAGCGGTTGTCCGCGATTTCAAAGGCGGGCAGCACGCCGGCGGTTGCCGCGAGCACCTTGGCAACATCCACACCCGGGCCTTTCAGTTCTTCCTTGAGGATGAAGCAAATCTCAGCCTCAATTACCGGTTTTACCAGCTTGCTCAGCGAGACCGTCTCACCTTCAGGGACAACCATGGTGTTGAAGATGTGGCCGTAAATGGGCTCATCAACGCCGAACATTATCTGGTTGGCCTTGGCACAGAGCCCGATTTTGCGACCCACAATCGTCTCACCGCTCTTCAACCTCTCCTGAACCAGTTTCATCTGAATGTCATAGGCCTCGGCAACGGTTACGTCAGGAAATCTATCGGTTAAATTGGTGAGCGGTTTTGCCGTCCGCTGCGCCTGGAAAATTTCCTTGGCCATCTGTTCCTTCTGTTTTTCGTCTAAAGCCATCATTAACCCCCTTTTATTTATTAGCAGGATTTTTTAGACAAGCATGCCAGGCAACTGCTAGGGCTATATTAAGGCGGCGTGCATCTGCTGTCAAGTTCGCGCCCTTTTGATTTCAGCCACTTCTGTTTCTGGCTGACCCGAACCTGTTCATCCGTGGGCTGGTAGCGCGACCAGAATTCCTCCCGAAAGCGAGGAAAGGTACCGTCCGTTATCGCGCTCCGTACTTTCTCCATCAGGCCATGAATGAATTGCAGGTTATGAATCGTTGCCAGCCGGTAAGATAGCAGTTCCTCGCATTTGAAAAGGTGATGCAGGTAGGCGGCGGAAAAGGTGCGACAGGTATAGCAGTCGCAGTCTGGCACAACTGGTTGCTCCATGTGGCTGAAGGCGGCGTTCCTGATATTGCGACGGCCCTCCCAGGTGAAAAGGGCGCCATTGCGGGCCACACGGGTGGGCAACGCGCTGTCAAAGATATCGATGCCCCGCGCTGCCCCCTCAACGATGTCCTCCGGGGAGCCTACACCCATAAGGTACCTCGGTCTATCTTCTGGCAACAGCGCCACTGTCTTTTCAACCATCTCAAAGGTATCCTTCTTGGGCTCGCCGACGCTCAGGCCGCCAATGGCATACCCGGCAAAATCCAGCGATGCCAGAAATTCGGCCGACTGCCGTCTGAGCTCGGGGGAAACGCCACCCTGCACGATGGCATACAGTGCCTGATGCTGACGCTTATGCGCCTTCTGACACCGCTCCGCCCAGCGGTGGGTGAGTTCCATAGCCTGTTGCACCTTCTCAAAGCTGTCACCGTAGGCGGGACACACGTCCAGAACCATGATGATATCGGCACCCAGCTTCTCCTGGTACTCGATTGCCAGTTCGGGAGTGAGAAAATGCTCGCTGCCGTCAATGTGCGAGCGAAAGGTTACCCCCTCCTCGTTGACCTTGCAGAGCGGGGCCAGGCTGAATATCTGGTAGCCGCCGCTGTCGGTCAGGGTGGCGCCGTCCCAGGCCATGAATTTATGTAAACCACCCAGCTTCGCCACCGTCTCAATGCCCGGCCGCAGGTACAGGTGGTAAGTATTGGCCAGCACCATGCCGTAGCCAATATCTCTCACTTCCTCCGGGGTCAGCGCCCTGACCGCCCCCTGGCTGCCCACCGGCATGAACAGCGGGGTCGGCACCGCGCCGTGGGGTGTTTTAAGTTCCCCTGCCCGGGCATTACCACAGGTCTTGATTAAATGAAAGTCATTTTTCATTTATTTGGCTAGTCGTAGTATAGCTCAAGAAGCGGTGATTTGTCTTGGAGACCAGATAGCGGTTAATATAATAAATAATGAAGGAAAAACTGAAACAACTGCTTGCTCAGCAAGAGAAGCGCCGCATTGTTGACCCGAAACGGGTGTCCGCCGCCGTGCTGGTGCCCATATACGAAAAAGACGGGCAGTACCACATCCTGTTCATCAAGCGTACGGAGTGGGTGGAAAAACACAAGGGCGAGATATCCTTTCCCGGCGGAGTTTATGAAGCGTATGATGACACACTGCTGAACACGGCCCTGCGGGAGAGCGCCGAGGAAATAAACCTGAAACCGGATGCTGTTGAGATTCTGGGCGAGCTTGATGATGAGGTAAGCGTTAAGACGAATTATATCATTACGCCTTTTCTGGCGTTCATCCCCTGGCCGTATGAATTCAAGGTGGACGGACACGAAACTGAGGCAACAATTGAAGCCCCCATCCCGGCGCTGATGGACATAGGCTACTCGCGCCAGGAATCAGTAGACGGCGAAACGGTCACCATATACTATTACAACTATCAGGGCAGAGTGATCTGGGGAGCCACCGCCCGCATACTGACCAAGTTCCTCGATATCTTTGCTCAGGCCGCGACGCTTTAACCACTACCTCGTTTCCGGCTTGTTTCATACAATAGTTTTTATCCACCCCCATCTACGAGGTTAATATGCGGCAGAGTTAATATTAATTTATTAACTTTTATAATTTTAAAATATTGACTTTATTTAAATTGGATTATATAATTTATTCAGAGGTAGCTATTTAGCCATGGCCAGGAAAGATTATTATGAAACGCTGGGCGTCAGCCGCAGCGCCAGTGAACAGGAGATAAAGAAGGCATACCGTCGGCTGGCACGCCAGTATCACCCCGATGTGAATCCCAACGATAAGTCGGCTGAGGCCAGGTTCAAAGAAATCAACGAGGCCCATGAGGTCCTCTCCAACAAGGAGAACCGCAAGAAATACGATAAATACGGGGACCACTGGCAGCACGCCGAGCAATTTGAACAGGCACAGCAGCAGCAAGCAGCTTTCCGGGGCTTCGGGGGGGCCGGCGGGGCTACCAGCTTTCGCTTTGAAGATGAGGACATGGGAAGCCTGTTTGATGACTTGCTGTTTGGTGGGGGGCGCACACGCACCTACACGCGGCGCACCAGACCGATACGCGGCAGGAACCTGGAAACGCCGGTGGAGGTAACCCTTGAGGAAGCGTTTCACGGCACCAGCCGAACCCTCAGCCTGCAGTCGGAAGAGCCCTGCCCTGCCTGTAAGGGCACCGGCCTCGTCCAGAATGTACCCTGTGCCACCTGCCAGGGTGCCGGAAGAGTGCCCCGCATGAAGCGACTTGAAGTCAGGATACCAGCCGGGGTAAAGACCGGCTCACGGGTGCGTATTGCCGGCAAGGGCTCGCCCGGCTATAACGGCGGCGCCAGTGGCGACCTTTATCTGGTGGTGTCAGTCAGGCCGCATCGTCAGTTTGAACGACGCGGCGATAACCTATATGTGGAAGTCCCGGTGCCACTGACCGTGGCGGTGCTGGGCGGGGAGGTGCAGGTACCAACACTGAAAGGAAAGCTGGCACTGAAGATTCCGCCGGAGACACAGAACGGGCGTTCCTTCCGTCTTGCCGGGCAGGGAATGCCCCACCTTGGCAATTCATCCCACGGTGATATATTCGCCAGGGTGAACGTTGTGCTTCCCACGAAACTATCAAATAAAGAAAGAGAACTTTTCCAAAAACTGAGCGAACTTCGACCCGCCTGATTGGGAGGTGAATTTATATGGCACAAAACGATGAACCGAGATACGTAATCAGCATTGCCGCCAGGATTCTGGGCACACAGACTTATACGCTGCGTTACTACGAAAGAATCGGCCTGATCGAGCCGAAACGTTCACAGGGCAACATCAGGCTCTACTCAGATAGAGATATCGACCTGCTCCGCCGAGTCAAGGCACTGGTTGAGGACATGGGGGTAAACCTGGCCGGGGTGGAGGTCATTCTGCGTTTAGTGCAGCGGATGGGCGAGATGCAGAACGAAATGGAAAAGCTGGAGTCTGAGATAAAAAGGCTAGGAGGCAAGTAAGAGATGAGGCAGGAGAGATTTACGGAACTGGCACAGGAAGCACTGGCCGCTTCCCAGCAGCTGGCAATCCAATATAAACATATCCAGTGGGAAGCAGAGCACATTTTGCTGGCGCTGCTCCAGCAGGAGAGAGGCCTGGTTGGTGATATCCTGAAAGAACTTAATATAGATGCAGAAGCGGTGAAACAAGAGCTGGAAGCCGCTCTGGATAAGGTAGCAAAGGCCACTTATGAAACGACTCAAATTTATGCCACTCCTCGCGTGGCTCAGGTATTGAAGCTGGCCGATGACGAGGCAAACCGGCTTAAAGATGAATACATCAGCACCGAGCATCTGTTAATTGCCATCGTTGTCGAAGGGAAAGGCGGGGCCGCCATTTTGAAGCGATTTGGCGTTGACCAGGAAAAGGTCTATGGCGTTCTACAACAACTCCGCGGCGGTCACCGGGTTACCGATGCCCGTGCGGAGAGTCGCTACCGCTCGCTGCAGAAGTACGGTCGTGACCTCACCGAGTTTGCCCGGCAGGGTAAGCTCGACCCGGTCATTGGCCGCGAGGCGGAAATCAAGCGGGTCATGCAGATACTCACCCGGCGCACCAAGAACAACCCGGTGGTTGTCGGCGAGGCCGGCGTGGGCAAGACCGCCATCGCCGAGGGACTGGCCCAGAAAATCGCCGCCGATGATGTCCCCGACTCCCTCAAAGGTCGGCGCGTAGTGGCGCTTGACATGGGCTCTCTGGTGGCGGGCAGCAAATTCCGCGGCGAGTTCGAAGAACGTCTTAAAGCGGTCATGGACGAAGTCCGTCAGGCCCAGGGGAAGGTTATTCTTTTTATCGATGAGATTCACACCGTTGTTGGCGCCGGAGGCGCCGAGGGCGCCATTGACGCCAGCAACATGCTCAAACCAGCGCTGGCCCACGGCGAACTGCAGTGCGTTGGCGCCACCACCATTGACGAGTACCGCAAGTTCATTGAAAAGGACAAGGCACTGGAGCGGCGTCTGCAGCCAGTATTCCTTGGTGAACCAACGGTTGAGGCCACGATAGAGATACTGAAAGGCTTGAGGCCACGGTACGAAGCGCACCACAAGATCAAAATCTCCGATGAGGCCCTGGAGGCCGCCGCCCGTCTCGGCCAGCGTTATATCTCGGACCGGCACCTGCCGGACAAGGCGATCGACCTTATCGATGAGGCAGCGAGCAAGATACGTATTGATACCGAAAGCGCCACGCCGGAAATCCGCTCGCTCGAGCAACAATTGAACCGGCTTACCAACGAGGAAGAAGCTGCCTCGCAGCGGCAGGACTATGAGCAGGCCGCTCAGCTCAGGGCGGAACGTCTCAAGCTGGAAGAAGAATACCAGCAGGCGAAGAATGAGTGGCTCAAGCAGGAGAAAATCAGCGAGACAGTGAACGAAGAACACATCGCCCATCTCATCTCCAGCTGGACCGGCATACCTGTTTCCCAGATGCTGGAGGGCGAGGCGGAAAAACTGCTGCACATGGAAGATAGAATCCACGAACGATTAATCAATCAAGAGGAGGCAGTCACCGCCGTCTCCGAAGCCATTCGCCGGAGCCGCACCGGACTGAAAGACCCGGGACGGCCCATCGGCAGTTTCATCTTCCTCGGGCCAACCGGCGTGGGCAAGACCGAGCTCGCCCGTACCCTGGCCTGGTTCCTCTTCGACGATGAAAACGCCATGGTGCGCCTTGATATGTCCGAGTACCAGGAGCGGCATACAGTATCCCGGCTCATCGGTGCTCCCCCAGGCTATGTGGGTTATGAGGAAGGGGGCCAGCTTACCGAGGCGGTACGGCGGCGTCCCTACCGCGTTATCCTGTTTGACGAAATCGAGAAAGCGCATCCCGAGGTCTTCAATAGTCTGCTCCAGCTTATAGATGATGGGCGCCTCACCGATGGTCACGGCCGGACAGTCGACTTCAAGAACTGCGTCATCATCATGACCAGCAATGCCGGCGTAGAGCATATCAAGCGTGAATCGGCGCTCGGCTTTACCCCGCGTAAAGAAGAAGCTAAGGCAGACAACCAAAGGTACGAAGCGATGAAGGAAAAGGTAATGGCCGAGGTAAAGAGGACTTTCCGCCCCGAATTCCTCAACCGCCTCGATGAGACCATCGTCTTCCATGAGCTTACCGAGGAGCAACTGAGGAGCATCGTCGACCTGATGGTCAGAGGCCTGCAGAAGCGCCTGGCAGAACGAAAACTGGACATTGAGCTCACGGAAAAGGCAAAATCATGGCTGGCCAAGGAAGGTTATGACCCGGTCTTTGGCGCCAGACCTCTGCGGCGGGTTATAGAACGCTACGTGGAAAACCCTCTGTCAACCAAGCTGCTCAGGGGAGAATTCAAAGAGGGTGATACCGTGAAAGTTGAGCTTGGCGACGAAGGTTTGACCTTCGCCGCCAGGGTTTCCGCCAGGGCCGCCGCTTGAGTGTCCCCAGAAATTTTATTCACCCGGCCTTGCCATAAGGCGAAAAATTCATGTAGAATAAGGCGACATGTCCGAAAAAGAACCAGGGAAGAACCACACCAGGATAGCCTATTTCCTGGGCATCTTCGGTATCGTAGCTACTATACTTATGGCGGGAGCCGTTATTTACTACTGGGAGTGGGTTCGGGCTCTCGGCGCATATGGATACGTAGGGGCCTTTCTCATCAGTATTCTTGGCGGGGCCACCATTATTGTACCGGTACCCATGCTCGCCGTTGTCTTTGCCCTGGGCAGGGTAATGGAATACACCTGGCTGGTCGGCATTGCCAACGGCCTGGGAGAGACTATCGGGGCACTGACCATTTACATGACCGGGTACGGGGGCGGGTCAGCCTTATATTACCGGACACCCGGCAGGCTTCATACTGCCTACGTAAGAATGACGGGGCTGATGGAGCGGCGGGGCTGGCTGGTCCTGTTTGTGCTCGCCTCTGTACTTAACCCCTTCTTCTATCCCGCAGCCCTGGCCGCCGGGGCACTGCGCTTTGGCGTCAAACGGTACTTTATCATCACCTGGGCGGGAAAGACAATCAAGGGCATGACCGTAGCCTACGCCGGTTACTGGGGGTTGCGCGGCCTGCTCAAGATGCTCGGGGCGCCAATCTAATCAGCGTTCCTCTATAGTTATCCGCAGAATTTTATCACCTTCGAACTGCGGGTTCTGATTCGGGTCTCTCGGTGTCAGCTTCTCGAGGACATCCATTCCCTCAATCAGCCGACCGAACACGGAGTGCTTGTCATCAAGGCCGTGCTGCGGCGCAAACGTGATAAAGAACTGGGCACTGTTGGTGTTTGGTCCAGAGTTGGCCATGGAGAGCACCCCGGCATCGTGTTTGTGCCCGGTAAATTCGTCATCAAATTTATAGCCGGCGCCACCCATTCCGGTGCCGGTGGGGTCACCACCCTGCGCCATGAAGCCGGGTATAACCCGGTGAAAAGTAGAGCCGTCATAAAATCCTTCGCGAGCCAGAAAGACGAAATTATTCACCGTTTCCGGCACGTCCTTGGCGAATAGTTCCGCCACCATGCTTCCCTTTTCCGTTTCAATAGTCGCCGTATACTGCTTGCCGGTATCGATAGTCATTGGCGGCGGTGATGAATAGGTCTTCGGTTTGGCTGCTGGTACCTGTTCCGGCGCCTTCTCACCGCATGAAATTGCCGCGAGCGCCATCAGTAGAATAACCACCAGCAGAGAGACAGTTCTCTTCATCATTACCCTCACCTCTTGCCTAAAAGAATTTATATTATTGGTGATTGTAACTGATTTATCCATTAAAAACAATCACTCTGATGCTTTCCATATAAAATGAAGCAGCATAATACTGAAGTTGCCAACTAACCTGCTTTGTGATAAATTATATGCGTAAATAAGGGGCTGTAGCTCAATTGGGAGAGCGTTTGACTGGCAGTCAAAAGGTCGGGGGTTCGAATCCCCCCAGCTCCACCAGAAATTGAAGCTAGCAAGGCCCTTATGCTTATTAATGCATAAGGGCCTTGCTAGCAGTGACTAATAATTAAAATTCTTATCTGGAGGTAATAGAATGAAAATAGTCGATGTTAAAGCTACCCGCTATACCGAAGCTACGGACTGGGTAGATATTGGCGAGCGAATATTTACCTGAGTTCGATATAATTATTAATGACAAAAAGGCGCCTTATTCAATTTGAAAGTAATTGATCTCACTTTTACGATAAAAGAGCATTGGCGTTTGAAGGTGAAGCTCCATCCGCTTCGTACTTTTAAGGATTATCATTTTCTGCTTCAGTCATTCCATATAAACCTTCATGGTTTTACCCATGTTGATGCCCCCATACACTTCCTGCCTGATGGAATCACCATGGAAAAGGTACCATTAGATAGATTCATGGGCAAAGCTTCTATTGTAGACCTTTCAAATCTTAGTGAGAACGATGAAGTAACTTCAGATGAATTAGATAAAAAGGGTCAGCACGTAAGGTCTGATGACATTGTCCTGCTACGTACAGACTGGCCACTCAAATGCGATTATATGAGTCGTGATTTTTGGGCAAAGTCACCTTATACTTCATCTAGCGCCTGTGAGTGGCTTGTACAACGGCGTGTGAAGGCTGTTGGTTATGATTATCCTCCTGATTATGTATTAAGACAGAAATTGTTTAATCCCGAATACAAGGATAAACCTGAAGAAAGCACCACACACAACATATTCTTTAAGGAAGGTATATTCGTAATAGAATACCTACATAATTTGCATCAAATTGGCGACAAACACTTTGAATTTATGGCACTCCCTCTTCCAATAGAAGGTGCTGGTGGTTCACCAGTCCGAGCAATAGCGATTCAAGAATAAACCTGCAAATTCTTAGTACACATGTCAAGAGTCCTAGCGTAATCGTTCAAGAAGGGCTTCAAGTTATGGTATGTGTAAATATCTTCTGGTGGAGCTAAGTGGACAGGATAAAGAACTTTTAGTTTGGTTTTCAGACTAGCCACTTAACTCGACTTATTCTACTAGACTTAGATTACTTCCCTATCTTTAAGCTCCTTAATCTGGGCATCGCTGTAACCATGTCTCTTTAGAATTGGGACGGTATGTTCTCCCAACTCGGGCGCAATGCCGATTTTAGCCGGGGTTTCAGAAAATATCCAGGGACTTCCGTGTACTTTGACTTTCTTGCCGTACTTAGGATAATCGACCCATGTAACATACTCGTTGGCAATAACATCCGGGTCATTAGAGGCTTCAAGCAGAGTATTAACGGGGGCGCTGAAGATATCAGCTTTGCGTAATATCTCGACCAATTTATCACGGGTATCCGTTGCGAAGAATTCATTGAGGGTCTGAAGCAATAGTTGTCGTTTCTCCTCTGATACCACAGCATCGCCGAGATTGGCCACGCCCTTTTCCTCAAATGTGTCATAGATGCCGAGTGCCGTCATTGCGTTCTTCCATTGGAAATGATTTAGTTGAATTACAAAGGGCTTGCCATTCTTGTCAATAAAGCTACAAGCTAGCCTCGGCTGTTCCGCGCTACCCTCAATACGTGCCTGGCCGATAATTGGATTCTCTTGTTTCCACATCGTGGTATTCAACACGTGGCCCATGAGACGAATCTGCCCGCCCAGGAGCGAGCAGTCAATCTTTTGTCCGACGCCAGTCATCTTGGCATGGTAAAGCCCGGTTAAGATAGCACCGTAAGCTAAGATAGCACACGTTTCATCGGCGACCGCTACTACGCCGGTTTTTAAAGGTTGCCCGGGCGTTGAAAAGGCCTCGGTAATGCCGCCCAGCGCCTGCCCTATGGAATCCGTGCCGGGGAGCTGAGCATGAGGACCTTTGGGGCCATAAGCGGAAACCGAGACATAGACGATCCTTGGATTAACTTTCTTAAGGTCTTCATAACCGGCACCGGCCCTTTCCATAGCCCCGGGGCGGAAGTTCTGGCCGAAGATATCGGCATCTTTCACCAGTTCGTAGAGGATTTCCTTGGCTCCGGGTTTCTTTAGGTTCAGGGTAAAACTCTTAAAACCTCGGTTATTTGTCTCAAAATAAGAATTGGGGAAGCCAGGGATTTCACCGATAAATGCTCTTGAAGGATCTCCTACACCCGGTGCCTCGATCTTGATGACTTCAGCTCCCATCATAGCCATAAGCATATACGGGACTGTACCTGCCTGAGCTTGTGAACAAGTCACAACTTTCACTCCGTCTAGTGCTCCAGGTCGCTCAACCATAGTTTTCAACCCTCCTTTTTAATTAATTTATTTGATATATAAACTCTATCTAATGGGCTGTTATATTACAAGTCGCGGCATATTGTTGTTCACGCAGCTTAATAGACTGAATATAATAGCAAGGAGATCAATTTCACAGTTATATTTTCATTTTGTCCTATAAAAAGATGCGCTGATTCCTACGTCTGAAACCTAAGCGTGATACAATCGACAAAAAAGAGCTTTTATATACTCCAAAAGTATACTTTTTTTTAA
>JADHXF010000070.1 GCA_016783105.1 Dehalococcoidales bacterium
GGAAGGCCAGCGCGCGGCTCCCTGTTCTCCGGTTATTCGGGAAAGGGGGTCGAGTTTGGCCTTCATCCCCGGTGATAACGCTTCCAGATAACTCCTCGTCGCCATTTTCCCCACCTCCTTCTGAGCATAATATCATTAGAATAGTCAAATAAACATCCATCTTAAGTAATCCTTTCCCTGGTACTTTCGTCTGATTTAAACCGGATTGCTTTCTCCTGCAGCACAATGAAGCAGTGCAGTCATGCCTTGAATTTCATTGAAGCCATTACGACAACAGGATATACTATGTTTAGAATCATATTCTTATAATCAGCCATGCCAGGTTTTAAAATTGTTTCCGATTTCAAGATGACCGGCGACCAACCCCAGGCGGTGGACAAGCTGGTGGATGGTCTTGACAGTGGTTTCCACCGGCAGACGTTGCTCGGGGTTACGGGCAGCGGCAAGACCTTCACCATGGCCAACGTGGTTGAGCGGGTGCAGCGGCCCACCCTGGTCATCTGCCACAATAAGACGCTGGCGGCACAGCTTGCCAGCGAGTTCCGCGAGTTCTTCCCCGATAATGCCGTGGAATACTTCGTCAGCTACTACGATTACTACCAGCCGGAAGCTTACGTCCCGCGCACCGACACCTATATCGAGAAGGAAATAGACATCAACGAGGAAATTGATAAGCTGCGCCACGCCGCCACCAAAGCCCTCTTTGAGCGACGCGACGTGCTCATCGTCGCCTCGGTGTCCTGCATCTACAGCCTTGGCGAGCCTGGGGAGTATCGCAGCTTCGTGGTCAGCCTGAAACGGGGAGAAAGCTATGGCCGACAGAGCCTCCTCCGCAAGCTGGTGGACATGCAGTACGAGCGCAACGACATCGATTTCACCCGCGGCCGGTTCCGTGTCCGCGGTGACACCCTGGAGATACAGCCGTCTTACGAGGAGCTGGCGCTGCGCTTCGAGTTCTTCGGCGATGAAATCGACCGCATCGTCAAGATAGACCCGCTCACAGGGGAGCTACTCGCCGAGCTTGACTCCATAGATATCTACCCCGCCAAGCACTTCGTCACCTCGCATGATAAGCTAGTGCTGGCGCTTGAGAGCATCAAACTGGAGCTTGAGGAAAGGCTTGCCGTACTCAAAAGGCAGGGCAAGCTGCTGGAAGCCGCCCGCCTGGAGCAGAGGACCAACTACGACCTGGAGATGCTACGTGAGGCCGGTTACTGCCACGCCGTGGAAAACTACTCCCGCCACCTCTCCCAGCGGGCGCCGGGAAGCCCGCCCTGGACGCTCATCAACTACTTTCCCGACGACTTCCTGCTTTTTGTCGATGAGTCACATATGACCCTGCCCCAGGTACGCGGCATGTACCACGGTGACCGCTCCCGCAAGGAGACGCTGGTGGAATACGGCTTCCGTTTGCCCTCGGCGCTGGACAACCGACCGTTCAATTTCACCGAGTTCAACGAGCGCATCAACCAGGTTATCTATGCCTCCGCCACCCCCGCCGACTACGAATACGAGCACAGCCAGCAGGTCGTGGAACAGGTCGTCCGCCCCACCGGCCTCCTGGAGCCCACAATCGAGGTCAAGCCGCCGAAAGGACAGATTGACGACCTCCTCGACCAGATAAAGACCAGGGTCGATAAAGGGGAGCGCTGTCTGATAACCACGCTGACCAAGCGGATGGCGGAGGAACTGGCCGATTACCTCATTGAGATGGGTGTCCGGACACACTACCTCCACTCTGAAATTGACACGCTGGAAAGGGTGGAGATACTGCGCAACCTCCGCCTTGGTGTCCATGACGTCGTCGTTGGCATCAACCTGCTGCGCGAGGGACTCGACCTTCCCGAGGTCAGCCTGGTAGCCATACTGGATGCGGACAAGGAAGGCTACCTGCGGTCGAAAGGAGCCCTCATCCAGACCATGGGGCGCGCGGCACGCCACATTGGCGGCCACGTCATCATGTACGCCGATACCACCACCGGCTCCATGAAGGCCGCCATTGACGAGACCAAGCGCCGCCGGCAGATTCAGGAAGCGTACAACCGCGAGCACGGCATAACCCCGCAGGGAATCAGAAAAGCGATTCGTGACATCACGAAACGGGTAAAGATGGTGGCGGAAGCACGCACCTCGTATGATGCCGAAGCCCCGGTATCGAAAGAGGACGTGGCCCGGCTCATCAAAGAACTCGAAACGCAGATGAAGTCCGCCGCCAGAAGCCTCGAGTTTGAAAAGGCGGCGCTGCTCCGCGACCGCATCATAGAATTACGCCATGAATTTGACCAGGTGGAAATAAAGAGGTAAATTAATACCAAAAAAGGGGGAGACCAATGACAGCTAAAAGCAAGGAAGAGGCCGCCAGCCAGGCCTACCGCAACGGATTGGATTATATGCCCAAATACCACGGCTGAGGCCAGTGCACTGTTCTTGCGTTGCAAGAAGCGCTTGACATGAGGGACGACAACCTCTTCAAAGCCGCCAGCGGACTCGGCGGCGGACTCGGCCAGATGAACGACGTCTGCGGCGCCCTGCTGGGGGCCAGCCTGATGCTCAGTGTGAAGTACGGGCGCAGCCGGGAAGAAATTGAAGACTATGAAATAGCGAAAAGCTCCTATCTCCCCGTAGCCAGATTATACAAATGGTTTGAAAAAGAGTTCGGTTCCGCCACCTGCCGGGGAGTCCGCACCAGGATGGCCGGCGTTTTCTATGACACCAAGATACCCTGGCAGAAGGAAATGGCCGATGAGGCCGGGCTGCCGGCAATGTGCGCCGAGCTGGCGGCAAAAACAGCCGCCCATACGGCGGAAATGCTCTGGGACGGCACCGAATAAGAAAAAAAGACGTAGCTCACCGTGGTGGAAGACAGCAAGTCAGATATAGATACCAGGCAGGAGCGCCGCGAGGAGAAGCTCCGGAAAAAGCGGGCGCGGGTGAAAAAGCACGGCAAAAACCTGGCCCGGGTCTACATGGACGCCATTTTGAAGAGGTTAAGGCACAGGTAGCAGGTTGCTTTGAAAAAATATAAAAGTGGGAATATCCCACTTGACAGATAATCCCACCAATGTTATAATCTCACCGTGATGGCTATGATAATAAAAGATGAAGAGTTCATAAGGGTAGCCGAGAGCGTGAAGCCGGATGCTAAAAAACGAGTGGTTCTGCCCAAACCACCGGTACAAGAAGGCATCACATATCATATATACAGCAACAGAATCGGGCAGATTATTCTGGACCCACAGGTAACCATCCCCGCTTCAGAAGCATGGCTGTTCAATAACCCGGATGCCATTGCGTCAGTTCGGCGGGGCCTTGCCGATGCTGCACAGGGCAGGGTGTCAAAAGTCGACCTTGATACTCTATAGGGTCAAGCGTTTTGTTTGAGCTAGAATGGGCAAATGAAGCAAGGCAGGCTTACATCCTGCTCAAAGGTGATGCATCCCAAATAAAACGCTGCAAAGCGGTCAAGAAGACCATCAGGTTACTGGTAAGGAATCCACGGTACCCTGGCCTCCAGACGCATGAATTCATTAGTCTAACAGGCCCGAATGGGGAAAAGGTTTTTGAAGCATATGCGGAACAGAAGACGCCGGCAGCCTACAGAGTCTTTTGGTATTATGGTCCTTCAAGGGGTATAATCACCGTTTTCGCAATTACTTCTCACCCATAGTCACGTCTTAACAAAGGGAAACTATTTCTTCGATAACCCGGATATGGACGCGATTTTGAAGAGGTTAAAAAGGAAAGAAGTGAGGCAAGTTGTATAAAAGGGGAGCACTTTCAGTAAGAGTTACGAGTTTGTTAGCAAAAAGATATAATAACGTGGTAGTTATAGAAATAGGCGCTAGGTTTTAGTTTTGCTTCGCAAAATCTCAAATGATTGTTTATAACCTAGGGAAGTCAGTTTGTAGCCTTGCTGAATATTTCCTTCAATAAATCTCTTTCTGTAGATAGTTCTTATTGCATTTGAAACGGTTGAATTTGCACGTCTGTTCATATCTTTTTTAATCTGTGAAAACAAAACTGGTGAAGGGAAATAATGAAATAACAGGGTAAGAAGCTCCTCTTCAGCGGTTCCAGCCTTAAGAACAAGCCTTCTGTCGCCGAAATCTTCAACTAAAATGTTAACCGGTATCTGTATAAATTCAATGAGCTTACTTGCCGTAGACATATCACTTACTAGCAAATATCTAACTAGTTCGGAGAGCATCCACTGACTTGATGAAAAAAGGTGTTGAAGATCATATATGTTGGGGTTAACCTCACCCTTATGAGCAATGCTTCGCTTACTACGGAGAGTATAACTTGCACGTGCTACACGTGCGAGAGTTATTCGCAAATCGTCAGGTATATTAGCAGAGCGAGACTCAAGATTTTTTAAATAGTCGTCAACCTTTGGATTCTTATCATATTTGCCATGCTCTAGGAACTGAAGGATTTGCACAACTGTTTCTATAAACTTACCTGGTGCTGACCTCTCCAATGTCTCGGTTGAGAGGTCAGATTTTATCAATACGAAGTTATCAACAACATCGGAGGCAAGCTCTGATGGAAGAAACTCCTTTAGCTTTTCTATTAATTCGGAGGGTATCATGACGCCAAATTTTTAATTAATTCCGCAGCCTTTTTTTGACCAGGAATTGTAAGAACCCAGTTCTTACCCTGAGCCAAGAATATGTTCTTTTGCTTCTTCATGATAGAGGAAAAATTTGCCGAATCATGTGAAGCATAATGTTTGCACATGTCAATGAGTATACCTTTCGGAATGTCAGGAGACCCTGTTTCAAGCATATTCTTTACACCCAAGAGAAGAGCTAAATTAAACTGCCGTCCTGTTTTACCCTTCTCTTTTAAGTCATTCACGATAATCTGATATTCGCTGCCATCAAAATGATATACTCTTGTCCATTCTTCATCAGAAATGCCATTTTGGGCAAAGAAAGCTAAAGCAGACTTAGGGATCTCCGTAACGGGAGTACCAGGGGCGAAAGTTTGAGCACTTGCTGAAATAGCTTGTCCTCTAACTAGTTTCCCCTGAAAAAGTCGAGTGTAGTCAAGCGTGAGCGAAGCTGGTAAAATAGGGGTAAAGGATTTATCCTGAAGGACTAGAAGGGGGTGACTCCGATGCTTCGCATTGATAACTGTAGCCAGCAACAGCCGTCGTTATGGGAGACGGTATTACCGCCGGAGATATTCCAGATGAACGAGGAATTGACCAAGGTAGATACGCTGCTTGATGACGAGCGTTTCTTTATTCCCTTCAAGGAGGGATTTAACGTTCGCATGGGCCGGCCGACAACCGCGGTAGCCACTTATCTGCGCCTGATGTATCTCAAGTATCGGTACGGGCTGGGTTACGAGGTACTGGTGAAGGAAGTCAGCGACAGTCTTGCCTGGAGACGGTTCTGCCATCTTTCCCTGGATGACCGTGTTCCCGACAGCACTACCCTGATCAAGCTGACCCACAAGTATGGAGCGGACACGGTAAGCTCCTTGAATGACACGCTGGTACTGAAGCTGAAAGAAAGTAAGGTAATCAGGGGCAGGAAACTGCGCATTGATACCACGGTGGTGGAGTCGGATATTCACCATCCCACGGATACGGGACTGCTTAATGACGGGATCAGGGTAATTACCCGTGTGGTAAGTCAGTTGAAGAATGTGGTACCCGGTATCGGGGGCCGGTTCGTGAAGCATACGAAGAAGGCGAAGAAGGTCTATCTTGGCCTGATGAAGGTCATGAAGAGTAGAGCAGGCAAAGATAAGGCCGCGTTGAAGGATGCCCAGAAAAAGCTGGTCAAGATAATGGGAGAGGTCATCGCCGGTGGCCGGCAGGTGCAGACGGAACTGGAGTCGCTTCAGGAGACATCTCCCCTGGTGAACAGAATGCGAGGGCAGATGGATGAATGGATCAAGTCAGCTGAGAAGGTAGTCCGGCAGACGCAAGAGGTAATCAAGGGAAACCGGCACCTCTCCCGGCGGCTGGTAAGCCTGTTTGACACTGATGCCCGACCGATAAAGAGGGGCAAAGCCAGGGCGGATACCGAGTTTGGGCGCAAGGTACTTTTAGGAGAGACCGACCACGGCATTATCACCGTTTACGATGTGCTCGACGAAAACCCTTCCGATACAACGCTACTCAAACCCGCCGTAAAGGGACACCGGCGCCTGTTCCGCAAGAGACTCAAGGCGGTGGCTGCGGATCGTGGTTTCTCGTCGCAGGCGAATGAAGACTGGCTAAAGCACACGGGAGTCAAGCGGGTCAGTATCCCGAAAAGGGGGAAGGTGGGGGAAGAACGGCGCAGACATCAAAAGCAGTCCTGGTTCAAACGGCTCCAGCGGTTCCGGGCCGGGATAGAAGGCAGGATAAGCCTGCTCAAGAGGAAGTTCGGGCTCAGGAGAAGCCGGATGCGGGGCAGCGCCGGGACGAAAACATGGGTCGGGCAGAGTATATTCACCCAAAATCTCTGGCAGGCCGCCCGGATAGGCTAAAATATCTGATGAAACAGGTATTCGGGAATACCAAAACGAGGAGACCATCCTTCCAACTGGATTTTCTTGAGTATTTCAGGGGGAACTAACTAGAGAGTCAAGAAGGATTTCAAAGCATTTGACTTGGTATTTATCGGGGCATTTATCGGATACTTCTATGACTTCATCTAAGTGTTTCTTTATCGTTTCAAACATATTAGCACCTCCAAAATAATGTCCATGTCTTTATTATACCCTATACATTTATATTTTCCTATACAAATATGATATGCCTTTTAAAAGGATGCTACATATAACTAGAGTAGGGAATTAGAATAAATGAATTGCAGATTTAGGCGGTTATTCGAGATAGCATAAATGTTAAGACAGTTAAGAACGACTTAAAGTAGTGAAAAGCTTTTATACGTATACGCTGGAGGATTAGTTAAGATAATGAGAAACGGGGCGTATTTTATGACCCACCAAAGCCTCTTATTCTGATTGTTCCTCGCTTTCTCCCCCACTAACGTCTCCCCCCATCTCCTCCTCAAGCTGCTCCATAATGCGGGCCGCCCTGGGGTAGCCGATGTGCAGTTTCCGTTGCAGGAAAGAAGTTGAAATGTGGTCGTGCTGCTCCATGAGCTCGCGGGCGGAGTCCATGAGCGGGTCTTCCTGCTGTCCGCTGCGACCACCCATCGTGGGGGGTAGCGCCACTTCTTCGATTTTAATCGACGCCGCTTCCTGTTCCTTCTGGCTGTTCCAGAAGTACACCAGCCGCTCCACCTCGGAATCGGAGACAAAGCAGCCCTGGAGTCGCCTCGGTTTTCCGGCTTCCGTGGGCATGTAGAGCATGTCTCCCCTGCCCAGCAGCTTTTCCGCCCCGGCACCGTCAAGGATGGTGCGCGAGTCCACCTGGGAGGTGACGGCAAAGCTGATGCGGGTGGGGAAATTGGCCTTTATCAGCCCGGTGACCACGTCCACCGATGGACGCTGTGTGGCCACGACCAGGTGAATGCCGGTGGCACGGGCAAGCTGAGCGAGCCGGCACAGGATATGCTCCACCTCGTCAAAGCTGGTCATCATCAGGTCA
>JADHXF010000015.1 GCA_016783105.1 Dehalococcoidales bacterium
GGCGGGTTGCTTCCAGATATGTGCTATCAGCGGAAGAAACCGAGCTTCTTTATCAGATAAGGCCCAAGAACAAGACAGCTACGGTGGTCGAGATATGGACGGCTCAGGATTTTGAACTGTATTTAGATAACATGCTGGTAGAACAGAAACCAAATCCCTACGGGTTTATCCCTTTCATCATTTACCCAAACCTGCGTGAGCCCAAGAAATTCTGGGGCGTGTCTGACCTGCCGCAGATTATGGAGTCGCAGCGCGAGCTGAACCGGGCGATGAGCCAGCTATCACGGATACTGGAACTTTCCGGCAACCCGATTGCCGTTCTGGAGAACGTGGAAGAGTCGGAGGATATCGCCATCAGGCCCGGCGCAGTGTGGAACATACCGGAGGACGCCAAGGCCTACCTGCTTGACCTGCTTCAGGGCGGCGGCGTTAACCTGCACATCAATTACATTGACCTGCTGTTCCGTACCCTGCACGATATTTCTGAATCGCCCCGCTCCGCATTCGGGGGCACAGAGAGGGACCTCTCCGGGGTGGCGCTGGAAATTGAACTTCACCCGCTGCTGCAGAAGGTGCGGCGGAAGCGAGTCATACGCACCGCCGTGTACAACCGTCGAAATGAGATGGTTCTCAAGTTGCTGGAGAAGTATCAGGGTATGAACTTTGGGAAAAACCATCTGCGGGTGGTATGGGGGCCGGTGCTGCCCCACGATATAACCCGCCAGGTAAACAACGAGCAGATACTCGTCCAGAACGGCATTCACTCCCGAAGGCATGCCATGGACGAACTGGGGGTCAGAGACCCGGATAGCGAGTTCGAGCGATGGCTTGAAGAGCGGGAAACAATTTTAAAAATGAACCGACAGCTTAACGCCAGACCGGTGAGAAACGAAAAGAGAGAGAGCTTTGACGGCTCAGGCGGAAGGCGTTGAGGAATAACCAGCAGGAGGCATAACGGTGGCTGATGAAGAAAAAGAACTGACCAACGAGCTTGAAGCGCTTCAGGGGGAACTGGAAAACCTGAAGCAAGAGAAAGAGGCGCTCAATCGTGAACTAGAGGCCAGAGCTGCAACCATGGGTGACCTTCAGGAAACACTGGCGGCCAGGGATACCGAGACTGTCGGCCTGAAGCAGACCATTGTCGAATCAGAAGGGAAACTGGCTCAAATAAATGATTCGCTGTCCCGGGCAGTGGCCAGCTATCGGGAACTGGTGGTGACGGCGCATCCGGAGGTACCGCCCGAACTTATAACTGGCGATTCGGTTGAAGTGATAGATGAATCCCTGCAAAGCGCCCAAGCACTGGTTGACAAGGTGAAACAGGGGATTGAGGCGGAGACGGCAAAAAGCAGAGTGCCGGCTGGAGCGCCACCGCGGGCACCGCTCGACCTGTCGGTTTTGTCTCCGCGGGAAAAGATTCAATACGCAATAGGAGGTAAGAGATAAATGGCTTTGACACTTGTAGAAGCGAGTAAACTTTCCAATGATATGCTGCTCCAGGGCGTGGTGGAGACCATTATCAAGGAATCATCCGTCCTGCGGCAAATGCCCTTCATTGAAATTGTCGGCAACGGGCTGACCTACAATCAGGAGAAGACCCTGCCCAGCGTGGACTTCTATGATGTTGGCGATACCTGGGCGGAGTCCACGCCCACCTTCGAGCAGATAACGGCCAACCTGAAAATCATGGGCGGGGATGCTGACGTGGATAACTTTCTCAAGACCACCCGGAGCAATATTCAGGACCTGGAGGCAGCGGTGGTGGAGCTTAAAGCCAAGGCGGTCAAGGACAAGTTTGAGGAGACCTTAATCTATGGCGATAGCTCAGCCGATGCCAAGCAGTTCGATGGCCTGAGAACACTTATCGACACCACCACGGCCAGCGACCAGGTCATCGCAGCCGGCGCTATCGGGGCCACTCTGACGCTCTCTATGCTCGACGAGCTTATCGATGCGGTCAAAGGCGGCAAGCCGGGCATGCTCATTATGAGCCGTCGGTCACGACGTAAAATCAACGCGCTGGTAAGGGCCAGCGGCGGTATCGTTGATAACGACCGTGACCAGTGGGGTAATTTTGTTCAGCTCTGGGACGGCATCCCCATTGGCGTCAATGACTGGATACTGGACACCCACACGCTGAGCGGCGGCGTTGAGACCGGCACCACCGGCGGCGACTGCTCCACCATCTATGCTGTTCAGTTCGGGGAGTGGGCGCTCTGCGGCCTTACCGCTCCCGGCGGCCTGACCGTGGAGCCCATCGGTTCCATGGAAAGCAAAGACGCCACCCGGACCAGGGTCAAGTGGTACGTTTCGCTGGCGTTGTTCAGCACGGTGAAGGCGGCGGCGTTAATCGGAGCGAAGGATTAAAGAAACGGTGGGGGAGGGGACTACCCTCCCCCTATTAAAGGAGGTAAGAGATGGTACTGGCAGTAATTGAGCATACGGAATATCCCTTTGCCAAGGGTGATCTGACCTCAGACGGCGTTCAGTGGTCGGCGGAGGTGGATACGACCACCCCAGACACCGATGTTGAGGTTGAGTGTGTCGCCATCAGGCCACCGGCGCTGGGTGAATTGATGGAGATCGAGTTCGGCCTGACGGCAGCATTACGGGCTGTGTCTTCAGCTACAGCTGACCTCACCTATAAGTGGCAGGGGAGGAACAAGGGTGGCACCTGGGTCGACCTGCACAGCGCGGTCACCAAAGCCGATATCGGTACGAGCTATGTTGAGGAGACCCGTAGCGGCCGCTTCCAGATGGTCAGCAACTTTAATTCCCTGCCTTTTGAGGTGAGGCTGGTCATCCAGTGCAATGAGGCCAACGAAGGCCGGGCCAAAGTGAAGAACTCAAGTTATGTTCGGGTAAGATATTCTGCATCGTGAGGTGAGAGGTGAGTTTTATTTATGACCCAAGTCTGGTTCTCTATGTGCCGTTGTACGAGGGGGACGGCACCTCTTTCGCATCAAGGGATGCCTATGGTCATGCCTGCGCGGTTACCGGCGCCCGGTGGCGACCCAGCGGGCATTACTTTGACGGTACTGACGACAGAATTGTAATCGCTCACCATTCGGCTTTTAACTTTGGCACCAATGACTTCAGCCTTGAAATCTGGATAAGGGCGTCTTCAAGCGGTGGCGCCATACAGCGCCTGATTTCCAAACAGTCGGCGGCGTGGTTTTTCTTCCGCCTTATCGGTGGAAAAGCGACCCTGTCCATCAAGGATGGCACTAATGAGCAGTCAGTAACCGGCTCAAGCGATTTAAGGGATGATATATGGCACCATCTTGCCGTAACCGTGGACAGGGATAGTTCCACGGGGCTTATGCTGTCCGTTGACGGTGAAATCGATGTAGTCGATGATGCCACCG
The DNA here is from genome assembly GCA_016783105.1 of Dehalococcoidales bacterium. The sequence goes on from JADHXF010000015.1 coordinate 3,369, forward strand.
GTGTTGGTTCGATTTCTAATACCACCGATTTACAGATTGCCAGGTTTTCAGGGGGGGCTGAGTATTTCAAGGGTGCTATCGGCGAAGCCAGAATGTACCGCAGGTTGCTGACACCACTAGAAATGAAGAACAACTACATGGCTACGAAATGGAGGTACCGATGAAGTATCGAGCAAGAATTGATTTGAGCTTTGACAGCGAGGCTGATGCCCGCTCATTGATGGACTATGCCAGGGAAGTAAGCGGTAAAGCCGTAAGCATCAACGAAGGCAGGGGCGATGAAGAGATTTCCTTCTGTGACCTGGAGCTCTGCCGCCATGACGAGGGCCTGCCCTGCACGAAGCTGGAAAGAGTGGAGGTCAAAAAGTCGGGGGTGATAACGTCATGAACCTGACTGACATGAGAACTGTTGTCCGCCGCGACCTCCATGACGAAGATTCCAGCAACTACCGCTGGACCGATGATGAGATGAACCGGCACATTGCCCGTGCGGTAAAAGACTTATCTGAAAATCTGCCCTGTGAGCAGAAGGCAACCAAGGCTACCACTTCAGGCTCGCGGGAACTGGATATATCAAGCCTTTCCGACAGGGTATCGGTGGTGGCTGTTGAGTATCCCGTAGGCCAGTTCCCCAGGCGTTACCAGCGGTTCTCACTGTGGGAAGATACACTGACCATCCTGAGTGAGGAAATCCCAGACGGCTCCAGCGCGTATGTCTACTACGGGAAACTGCACATCCTTGACGCCAGCGGCTCCACCATCCCCGGCCAGTATGAAGACCTGGTTGCTGCCGGTGCCGCCGGCTATGCGGCCGTTGAGTGGGCCATCTTCGCGGTCAATCAGGTGAATGTCGGCGGGAGCGTTACGCCCGGTGAGTTCCTTGCCTGGGGCAGGGAAAGGCTGAGCGATTTCCGGAAGGAATTGAGGCGGCTGGGGAGGAGAAACCGGGTCAGGAACAGCACTCTGTATCGGCCATACTATCCAGCGGTCTCGAAGTCAACTGATTATGGTCCCTGAGGCAGCCATGGCAAAACGAACGAAACGTACCAGAGAAAACCTGCCCCGCGAAGCGTTTGCCATCGTTGGGGACGCGGAGAATCCGGACACCTGGCGTTTACCGCACCACAAAAGAAGCATTATACGGGCTCTCAAGGGCGATTTGGATATCGAGCGAACCGTTGACTGGAGTCAGACCGCTGACGCCGTAAGCGCGCTGTCCCCGTTGAACATGGGCAAAAGAGTGCCTGCCGGCCCGGAAGAGATTCTTGGGGCGGCCATTCACCTGGCTGGACATTATCGAAAAGGAAATAAGTCGCTACCGGATATTCTGGCGGCACTGGTATAAGGAGAAAGAATGCGAAATCTCTCGGCAGCACTGCTGGCCGCGCAGAAAAAGACTACGGCGACGCCGTACGTTAAGGTGGAGGTCAGCAATAAAAATTCCGGTGTGGTGAGGCTTGACTGGGCCAGGCTGTACACCGGTTCCGAGGATGATTATTACCATGCCGTGACCATGCCCGGTGATGGCTCTCTCATACGCGTCAGGGCGACTCTGCCCGGTGACTCTCGCAAGCTTTACCGGCAGCGGGTGCCTGACCCCGGCCCGTCAAGCGACTTCAGCCAGTGGACATATACTAATCAGCTCAATGCCGCTGCCGTCGCCTGCGTTTCGCTGGGGGCAGAGGTCTCCATTTGCTGGATAGATGGCGTCAACCGCAAGATCCAGCGTATAAAAAGCACCGATTATGGTGTGAGCTGGGGCAGTCCGGAGGTCATTGATTACTGCCCGACAATCAATATCGGCGGCCTGGCGGCGGCATATAAACCAAACGGTGACCTGGCAATATTCTTTGCTGACCAGGCGACGCTCTACGTCAAAAAGAACGTCAGCGGCCAGTGGCAGCCGCGCTCCAGTTGGAACAAAAGCACCGGAGACCTGTCCGGTATCGCCGCTGTCTATGAAAACGACTGGAACCTGCTCATCACCGGCAAGGATTCGTCGGGCAATTTCAAAGTGTGGTCACTCATTTACGGCGATGGCGGTGATGTCTCAGCAGGAAACTGGTCGACTTTAAAGGAACTGGCCTCAGCGCCATCGAGCGGTGAATTTGAGTACCTTCAGCCATTTCTGGATAAACTGGATGTTTACCGTTGTTTCTTTGTGGAGAAGTTTACCGGCAGCCAGTCGTACAACCGTCCTTTCTGGTCGCATACGGTACTGGACGCCGAGTTCATCGATAATCTGTGGCGGGAACCGGTGCCGTTCAATCTGTCATCGGCATACGGTCTGGCCATGGCTCACCACGGGGACTACGGCTGGCTTTCCTGCCCCGCAGGCGTGTGGCGTGCCAAATCGACTGTTCAGAACCTTGACCTGACTGCCGATGTGCTGGTGGTGCGGCAGGAAATAGAAGAGGCATCGGGCAAAATTACCGTGGAGCTGAGAAACGACCAGGGGCAGTACGTTTCGGTGGGGCAGGGGGAGCTCTCCGTCCTTGCCATCGGCTGCCAGCTGGAGTTCAGCCCCGGCTACCGGACGGAAAGCGGCGACGAGCTAAGTGCCGGGCAGGCTTACTGCCTTGAAGGGTACGAACATACCAGTGCCGGTGGCTCGGCCAGCCTCATATTACATGCCCGGGATGGCTGGGAGGCCATCGCCGACTGGAGGGCCAGGCACCAGTTCCGCTGGAACCGGGACTCAGAGGAGATGAGCGTCAAGGATATTCTCGCCTTTGTCCTGGCCCGGGTGGGGCTGAAGCTCGAAGTGAAGTCGCAGTCATCGGTCATCACCGGTTTTTACCCTGACTTCACCATCAATTCCGGCAACCCTGGGGAAACAGTGCTCCGAAAACTGCTCTCCTTTGTTCCTGACGTGTTATTTGTTGAAGGCGCGACTGCCGGCATGGTGAATCCCCAGGCGTCAGACAGTTCCGTGTACAGCTACGGAGGGGAACACTCGGTTCTGGAAGGAAGATACCATCAGGGAGCCTGGGAGCTTAACCGCATCCAGGTGGAGGGCTATGATACCGTCAGTGATGAGACGATCGTGGTCGACCGCTTTAGCTGGGGCGAGATAGAAAGACTGTATGATAGGTTGAGGCAGCTGGAAGATAAAAATATCGATACTGTGGCCAAAGCACAGGGACGCGGTGATGCTTATTTAAGACAGGCGGAGGTAGCGTCGGCCAGCGGCACCATACTGGTACCGGTCAACTGCGGCCAGCAACTCTATGACGTTATTGACATCACGGACATTCGTGCCGGGCTCGGTGCGGCCAAGCGGCGGGTGCTTGGCTCTGTTCTCGTTTACAGTCCCCGCCGTGGCGAATACCGCCAGCGTTTGCATCTGGGGGCAGTGTAAATAAATAGAGAGGGATGAGTTAAGTGAGCTTGAGGAAAGGCATTCTGAAGAGTTTTAATTCCAGTAATTACACGGCGACCGTGCAGCTGGCTGGCAGCTATAAAGCCTATCTGGAGGACATCACCGTGGCCCGCAACCTGCCCGGTGGTGAAATGACCATCGGCAGGGAGGTGGCGGTCATCTTCTTTGACGAACATAATCCCAGAGAGGCAGTGGTGATTGCGGTCTATACTCAGTGAGTTCTCTTGGGGGAATCAGGCAGGGTTTACCCCGCTCCGAAGACGTCTCGTCCCACCCCGGCAGGCTGTTTGCTTCTCACACAGCCCGGAGGGTATTTCCCCTTTGCCGGTGCCGGCGCCGCTGGCTTCTCTGGAGGCAGCGTCTCTTCGGTGAATGACCTTCTCTGCTGCAGGGCTTCCACGATGCTTTCGAGGGCCTTGTTCTGCTCGGCAGCACCCCGTTTGAGTTCGTGAGATGCTTCGGCAAGACCCTGGATAGCGCTGGTGTGGCTTCTCAGGTGCCCGGCATATTCCGTCATGGCGGAAGCGAAGCTGCTCAGCGCTTCCTGTGTCTGGGCCATAACTTTCTCGGTGCCGTTAATCCGCTGGCTCAGCGTCTCGGTATCGCGCAGGGTCTCTTGAATAACCGGCGCAAATATGCCGCGATGTATCTTCTGCCCGCCGCGGCTGATGTCAGTGGCGTAGAGATAGAGGGCAAAAAGAGTCAGGGCGATGGCGACGAACATCAGTCCCTGCTGGCTCTGCACGAAGAGGAAGGGGAAACCCAGGAGAGGAATCTGGTTGCTTACCGTACCCCGCAGGTCCTGGGCGCGAACCGTGAACGGGTCCTCGCCGGAATTATCACCTTTGGTGCGCCAGGCAATACCGAATTGAGTATCGCGCACGTCAATCACCCGGTGGGCGACGACCGGCGGGTAGTTGTAGAAATCCTGGATTGCCGACGGTACGTTATAGACAATAATGTCACCAACTTTAACATCTGCCGGGCTCTTGTCTTTAATCAGGATGAGGTTGCCGGCGTGGAGTTCAGGCTCCATGCTGGTGCCGAAGACAGGCAAAAACGGCATAGCGCCCCGTACCGCCATGAAGGCGGTGAGGCATAGCGCCACTACGGTAACGAGCGTGAGCGCCCGCTTGTAGCGGAATGACCTGGTTAAGATTACTGCTAAAAATCCCCTCATTGCGCCTTTTATCCTGTTTCGTTCTAATATAAATGTAACACACAGGTATAAAGATTGGCGTAAAAAACATAAAGATTTCGTTAAGGTTCCGTTAAACTTTCGTAAATAAACGGAATTTACCCTATCGCTGCTCGGCCTCGCAATACAGTTCCGGGGTCACCGTCCACCCCGCCTCCCATTCCGAAACCTCGCGGGAAAAGAGCTGGTAGGTACCACCGGTAACCGAAAGTGTATAGCTGCCGCCGCTGATATCCACCAAATTAAAGATGGCCATGCCGTTCTGCAGGTTCAGCAGCTGGTAGCTGGGCGTTTCACCGGCCTCCACTGAGCTTTCAAGGTACAGATACATGCCCAGGCTGTCGTACGCCTTCAGCAGGTCATCGGTATTGGTAAGATAGACTCTCACCTGGAGGTTGCCGTCATAATCATCGTTGACGGTGATTTCAAAAAGGTCACCGGTTGGTGTGTTGCCATTGAGCTCGGGGGCATCAAAATTGACGCTGGTGTAAACCTGCGTGCACAGTGAATCTATGGCCACCCCTCCCTCTCTCAACCCGACGCCACTCTGTAAATTATCAATTTCGTTCCAGGTCCAGGGGCTGCCGCTTTGCGGGTTATCGCCCCAGGAATTGGAATATTCAGCATAGCTGGTGGTCAGGTTTTCCGAGGCGCCATTGTACTCAAAGCCGTTGGTCTTGATGTGAACATAAGCTGACTCTTGCGTGATATTGGCGGACGTCCGCGATACCATGAAAACCTCAACGTAGTTAATATCTCCCCCCGCCGTCTGCGTGGTGTGATTGGCGGTATCGTATAAATCCTCTTCCCAGGCTAGTGATGGGGTGTAAACGTAGGTGGTATCATCATCAGCAGTGGTCTCGTCCACTTTATCCCAGTGTTCCCCTGAATCCGGGTACTGGTATTTAATAACAGTCTCGTCACCGGCACCGACGGGTCTGTAAATTATGTCTTCGTTCGCCGTCGTTAAAACATCATTCCAGTCTGGCTGAGTTTCCGTGGCATTGACGGTGGCAATATCCCCGGTTGGCGTGGGCGTACCGATTGTCCCGGTAGCCGTGGTGTACGTATAGGCGTATATCCCGCTACTGATGATGATGAGGGCGGCGGCGATGATAAGAAAGAATTTCTTGTTCAGCCTATTCGTTTCCATGCGTTATTATTCAGGTTAATAAGTTTGCGCCGTTACCGCTGGGTGGCCTCACAGTAAAACTCGGGGGTGGCGGTCCATCCCGCCGCCCACTCCGAGGTGTTATCCGAAATCAGGCAGTAGCCGCCGCCAATAATCTCCACCTTGTAGCTTGATAGCGCCACGGTGTAGGTGATGGTAACATCACTCAGCTTTGGCGTGTCATCGCCGGGTCCGGAGAAGGAGGCCTGGTACTGCAGCCAGCGGTAACCATCGTGGACGGAGTTGATGGCCGTGCCAGTCGTTATGTAGTAATCGCCGGTACCGGTCGGGCCATACCAGGTTGCCGAGCTGAGACCTCCTTCTGTTGAGGCCGACCTCAACAGAAACTTGATATCTGTTCCGGAAGGCTCATTGATGGTGAAGTAAATGACCTGCCAGTCCCAGTTGCCGTAATCCCCGCCATCGTGGGTGGAGGAAGTGAGTGTTCCCGATGCGTAATATGAAGAAAAGTAGACTCTTATCTCATCCAGCACCGGCGTATCACTGCCGTCAGAGGTAAACTCTGTGAGGTAGTAGAAATTTGACCCGGTCCAGTTCAGGCTGGAGAGGCTGATGGTGGCCGAGCCCTGCGATAGCGTGTCCCAGCCATCGAGCGTGCCCGCCGAATTGTACCAGGTGGTGTTATCGGTGGAAAACTGTGCTCTCAGGCCGGTTGCGGCCGGAATCGCCGAGGCATTGTAATAGAAGTCATCAATGCTGGCCACATTGGCACTGGCCAGCAGATTTGTGGAGGTAATGGTGCCCCGTGCATAGTAGGTAAGCGGGGTGTAGTTGACCTCGGCATAGACCTGGGTGACTCGTGACCATTGATTTGCTTTGCATCTTATAAGACCAATGCCGATTTGCAGGTCGTCAATTTCGCTCCAGGTCCACGGGTTGCCGGTCTGGGGGTTGTTATTCCACTGGTAGGAATAAGTGGCGTAGCTGGTGGTGAAATATTCTGTAGTTCCATTATGTTCGGCACCGTTGGTTTTAATGTGGACATACGCGTTGACAGGAAGTTCTGAATTCTCTTCCTTGCCCACCATATATACTCTAACGTAATTGATGGCGCCCTGGCCGGTGGTATGATTGCCGATGTTGTACAGGTCCTCCTGAAATTGCCAGTCTTCTGTAGAAACGTAGGTGCTGTCACCATCAGAGGTAACATCGTCCACTTTATCCCAGTGGGCACCGGTCAGCACAGGAAACTGGTCATCAATGACGGTCTCATCGCCGGCGGCATTTGGCCTCAGGGTCTCGCTGGCGGGAGTACCACTGGAGAAATCAAGTTTGACCTGACCGCCAGAAATTGTAACATTGGCCGCGGAGGCAACCTTGGACTGGTCATCAAAGCTGTCGGTGACGTTATCGGTGAACTTCTCAATTAATACATCTCCGGGGCTGGTGGTGGTGTCAAGCTGGCTTAAGGTGCCGCCCTCAAAGTCGGCCTGGGTCGTCTGGACCCAGCTTTTTGCCGAGGAGGCGAGGCCGGCCAGAGAGAAATTTGCTTTTCCGTTCTGCATGGAAAGGACCTGGTAATCCGGTGTCTTTCCCGCTTCCTCCGAGCCCTCAAGGTATAGTTTCATATTGACGTACTTGTAGGCCCGGGTTAAGTTGGCGGCATTGGTCAGGTAAATGCCCACCTGTACGTCGCCGGTATAGGCGGCATTGGGGGTTATATCAAACAAATCACCTGCGGGTACTTCCCCACAGGTGGTATTTTCCGAGAGATTATCGGTGACCGAACTCCAGTCGGGCTGACCTGTTGAGACATTGCAGGTGGCAACGTCAGTCGAGGGCTCGCCGACGCTAACGGTCCCGATGGCAGTGGTATACGTATAGGCAAAGGCCCCGCCACTGAGTATCAGGACAAGGCCCAGCGCCACGAGCAAATAAAATTTCCTTTTGGTGTTTCTTTCCCACTGCTTGGTCATTCATGCCCATATTTTGGTATTTCTTTAATTTTACCTCTGGGTTATTTCACACCATATCTGCGGCTGGTAGCTGCCGCCAGTTAATGACTTAAACGGGTGCAGCCGGTACCCACCGCCGGTGAGCGCTATTTTGTAAGGGGGGGTGCCGGTGAGGTTCTCCCATGTAAACAGAACCTGGCCGTTCTGCAGGTTGAGAACCTGGACGATTCCCTGTTCATCAACCGTGCTGTTGGTGCTGTCCTGAAACTCAAGCATCATGTTGACGTGCTGGTATTGCCGTACCAGCTGCCCGGTATTGATCATATATACGGTTACCACCAAGTCACCGGTGTAGTTTTCCGTCGGCGTGATGTCGAATATTGTGCTCGACGGCCAGGTGCCGGTAAATTTGCCGAAAACGGTCGGTGCGGTTATGCTGGAGCCCGCCGTGATATTGGCAAAGTCAGATGTCGGTGCGGTAACGCCGATGGTGGCGGTGGCGGTGGTAAAGGTATAGGCGAACATGCCACCGGTTACTACTAGCAATGCCACTAACGCGATCAGCAGTATTTTCTTCATTTTTATGCCTCCTCTTCATGACAGTTGGTGCTTACTTTGCTCAAATTTTACCAATTGTCATAATATCTGTCAACTTATAGCCAGTTACCATTTTTACTGTATCAGTACTGTTCTTTTTCCCTGTTTCGTGGCTGCCTCCAGGCGAGGCAACCCCGAAACTGAGCGAGTCACCTGCTTCTTCATTACAGACCAGCCTGGATCACTTCGCAGGTAAGTGAGGGAGCCCATGACCCGGAACCATCAACGCCCGATAAGTAAGCCCAGGGGAATGCCCGGTGGACACCACCCGTCACCTGAACATAGAAGTCTGTGCCGGCGGTGAAATTAGAAGAGGTAGAAACAAAGCTCACTACGCCGTTTTGCAGGGTGAGTGGTTTGGTTATTCCCTCTACATCCAGAAAATTGCCGGCATTATCTGCAATTTTTATGTTCATCAGGATCATCCCGTACTTGTAACTCAGCTGGTCGAGGTTGCTGAGGTAGACGTTTATTTCCAGGTCACCGGGATAATCGGAATCGGGTGTTATATTAAAGAGGTTACCGGCCTCTATGGCACCCCGGTAGCTTCCGAGCGCCGCGTAAGTAGGAACAGTCATGTTGGCGGTGACGTCGGCGAAGCTAGCCGTAGCAGGTGTGACGTCTAGGCTGGTGGAGGTGGTCGTGTACGCATAGGCAAACATGCCACCGGTAACCACCAGCGATGCCGCCAGAGCGATGATGAAATAGCGTCTCAGTTTGCTTCCCATGATTTCCTTAACTAAGTTGTTCATTTTGTTTCCTCCTTTTGCTTGATTGACAATTTTAATTGATTCTTTTGACATATTGCTGACATTTCCTCGGGTGGTAGGTTTTCCTCTCCGCTCTTTCTTTTAGGGATTCCTACCATCTTTAATAATGTCTGCTTCCCTGGTCGATTTCACATTGGATCACCCCCCTGTTTCTGCTTGTTTAACTTATATCTCCGCTGAGGAATTTGAAGCGTTCTTTCAGGCTTTCCTTGAAAGCGGTAAATTCCTCTTTGGTAATGTATTCGGTGCCCGGTTTACCGGTGAAACTGACCCTTGATATTGTCGGCAGACTGCTCTGTGCCACCTCAATCAGCATCAACTTCTGGTCGTTAACGACCAGTTTGTAATGGACAGACTGGAGCCGGTTGTCCAGTGTCTCATCATTGATGCCCAGTGTACCGGCCGTCTGTTCTCTCGTGTTGCCATCAGCGATCTGGTGCAGGATTTCCGCCTCGTGAGTGGTGAGATGGGCCAGCAGTTTCCCAACCTCCTCGCCGAGTGAGGAGAAAGCGGTAAAATCATCCAGAATCCGGGAGGCAATTTCCGGTTTCCAGATGGCCTCGCTTATCGGTTGTTTGCCCTTTACGGCTTCCCGTATTGAATTGACGACGACCTCAGGGTCGACGTCCTTGGTGAAGCAGGTACTGGCCCCGCTTTTCAGCGCTTCAAAGAGCTGTCCTTCGTTATAATTATCCATGACCAGGATAACGGATACTTCCGGCAGAATCTGTTTAATCTGGCGCGTGGCATCAAAACCATTTACCTTATCATGGCTGGCGTTCAGAATGGCTACCTGTGGTGGATTGGCTTCAATAAAATCAAGTGCCTGCTCGTTGCCTACGTCCTCGCCAATCACTTCCATATCTTCCTCACCGGACAGGGTGAAGTGAATGCCTTCGCGGAAGAGCACTTGCCAGTCTGCCAGGAACACAGTTATCTTTTCCATTCTCAGTTCCTCTAAAGCTGCGATGATTGCTACGTTTTTAATCTAACATGCGGGCATAAAGAGAGGCATAAAAAAAATAAAGATTTCGTAAAGGTTCCGTTAAAGTTTCGTAAAGAATGGCGTGCGGTATGATGAGTAGTGAAATTTATGGGAAAGGCTCTGGATGTCCGGCCAGAGGTCAGGCGGGACTGATAAATTTGTAGCCCATACCGTGCTCGGTAACGATGATGCGGGGTGACTCAACGTTATCACCGAGCTTTTGCCGCAGGTGCTGGATGTGTACCCGGAGCAGGTCTCTGGCGTCACGATATGCTTCGCCGCAGGCTTTGGCGAGCAGGTTTTCATGGGAAAGCAAACGCCCTTCGTTCTTGATGAGATAGTAGAGCAATTTGTATTCCGTGGAGGTAAGCTTCACCGGCTTGCCGTCAATCTTGACTTCATTGCGGTTAAAGTCTACCTGCAATTTCCCACCGGTGTAGGGCTGTTCCTCAGCCGGATCGGACCCACCCACGGCGCGGCGCATTACCGCCTGCACCCGGGCCAGCAGTTCAATGTGGCTGAAGGGCTTGGTAACATAGTCATCGGCGCCCAGTTCAAGTCCCTTGGCGATGTCCGTGTCCTCGCTCTTCACGGTAAGCATTATTACCGGCACCTGAGAGAAGCGCCGTATCTCGCGGAGTACCTGGAAGCCGTCCATATCGGGCAGCCCGATATCAAGTATGACCAGATCAGGGTTTTCCTTCTCGACAAGCTCCAGCCCCTTGCTGCCATCATTGGCGGGAGACACCGTGGCGTTGCCCCACCGTAGCTGGAAGCACAGTGTCACTACCTCTATTATTTCCGGAGAATCATCAATAACTACTATTTTCATCCGTACAACCCCTGTACTTATCTCCCGTTGGATAGCGGTAGGGAGAAGCTAACGCGACTGCCCTTTCCCAGCGTACTCTCCAGCCAGACCTTACCGCCGTGAAGTTGTACCAGGAACTTGGTAATGGCCAGCCCCAGTCCGCTTCCTTTGCCCCCGTTAACCTGGTAATAGGGTTGAAAGACCAGGCCCTGCTTGTTAGTCGGAATGCCCATGCCGTTATCAACCACCTCAATCATAAGGTTGGAGTCATTGCTGGTGGCGCTCACCGTTATGTTCCCTCCCTCTGGAGTGAACTTGCTGGCATTGGTGAGCAGGTTCAACAGTATCTGTTCCAGGTAATGGCGGTGGGCCCTGATATGAGGTAGTGTGGCGGGCAAATCAACGTGTAAAGTCTGTTTCTTGCTGTGCGTGATTGGATAAATCTGGGAGGTAACGCCATGAATGACCGGTCCAATCTCAAGCAGTTCTGGTTGAAAGGAGAACTCTCCGGAAAGTAGCCCGGCCATTTCCGAGAAGTTGGTCAGCTTTTCATCAAGGCTGTGCGCATTGCGAATGATATTCTGGATAAGCCTTAGCGGCATACTTTTATGGTCTGACTGAAGCTCTTCGGCTAGAAGTTCCGCAGAAACAATGATAGCGGTAAGCAGCGTTCTCAGCTCGTGAACGGTAGCATCGCCAAAGCCAATCTTTTGACTTCTCCTGTTATTAACGTGTTTCAGGCTTTCCATGGTCTAACCGCCGGCAGGTCCATTGATTATTATAGTATTTTCGGTAGGGTATCACTCGTTTGCTTTACTCATTCCCTTGGCAATGAGTTTTACCGTGTTTAGAATGCCAATGACCGCCCGTTGAATCTCAACTGGCTCTTCCGCTAACAACTTGGCCACATACGGGTCCAGGCGTCGGTTGCCGTAAGTTGCACTTTTCTCTTCAGCTACTCCGGAAGTCTGTGGCGACAGAAAGCCGGCGAGGGTAAAGAGTTCATCCTCGTCAAAGCCAAGCGGCTTGGCGATTCTGCGCAGGATGTGAGCTGAAGGAAAGCGCTCGCCCCTTTCAATACGTCCCAGATGAGAGGAAGACACGCTCGAAGTAGTGGCAAGTTCCTGAAGAGTCAGCGGAATGGCGATTCTCTGCTGCTTTATTATTCTGCCAAGATCATTATTTACTCGTGACATGACTGCACTCCTCCATATTTCTTATTCTAATTCGCCAAATGGCAAATGTCAATATACCTGAATAAGCGACATTTGTCCATATATATTCATACTTATTCTAAACTGGCCAGATTAAATTATCGTTAAAATGGTGATAAAATTTCATAAAAATTCGCCGGTTGAAGTTTTTATTTTTTCCTTGACATTGGGTTCAGCTGCTGACTAAAATGTGGTGGTGCCATATTTTGCAGCGCCGGTACCCTGGTGTAGTCATCTTCTCTGATGTTGAAAATAAAAAATAATCTGGTTTTTAGAAGGAGGATGATGCTATTTGGCCGAGGTAGTGGCAGGCGATAACGAGAGCTTTGAAAGTTTGCTCAAGCGGTTCAACCGCCGGGTCCAGCAAACCGGCATTTTATCGGAAGTACGCCGTCGGGAGCACTATGAAAAGCCAAGCGTCAGGCGCAAACGTAAAAGAGCGGTCAGAAGACGCAGTGTCGCCAGAGAAACGAGAAGATAATCCATTGAGCAGGAGGATATGGTAGAAGCAAGCCTGAAACAGAGACTGTCGGAAGACCTTAAACAGGCAATGAGAAGCGGCGATACCGTGAAACGGAACGCTATCCGGATGGTGATGGCGGCAATCAACAACGCCGAAATTGCCCGGCAGGCCAAGCTGGAGGACAGCGATATCCTTAGCGTTATCACCAAAGAGGTCAGGCAGCATCACGAGAGCATAGAGGCCTTCAAGCAGGGAAACCGGCAGGACCTCGTTGATAAGGAAGAGGCGGAGTTAGCCGTACTTCAGGGATACCTGCCGCAGCAGATGAACCGGGAAGAGGTTGTTGAGGCCGCTCGAAAGGTCATCACCGAAGTGGGCGCCGAAGGGCCGGGTGATAAGGGCAAAGTAATGCCAAAGCTCATGGCACAGCTTAGAGGTCGGGCGGATGGTCGTGAAATCAACGAAATAGTCAGCGAATTACTCAGTTCATGAGTTGGGTGAAGAAGAACGAGCATTTTGAGTGTTCAAGAGGGGCGCAAGCCCCTCTTTTTAATCTCCGGGTAATAGAGTGAAAAGCGAATGCACCGAATAGAGGTCCGGCTGAAAAGCCATCTGCCAGATGCCCGAGGGCAGGGGCTGGTCAAAGACATCCATGACCTTGGCATTGCCACCGTATCCGATGTTCGCATCGTGGATATCTACTGGCTTGACGCCGAGCTCGATGCGCCGACCCTGGATTTGCTCGGGCGCAGTCTCCTCGCCGACCCCGTTACCCAGCTCTACAGCTACCAGCAGGGTTCACCGGCCGAGCCAGTTGATGAATCCAGATACCATGCTGTTGAGGTCGCCTATAATCCTGGAGTTACCGACCCGGTTGAGGATAGTGTCCTGAAGGCGATTCGGGACCTGAAGGTGGAGGATGTGAGCGCGGTCAAGACTTCAAAGCGGTATCTTATCGAAGGTAAGCTAAGCGATGAACAGGTGGGAGTCATTTGCAGCCGACTGCTGGTGAACCCCATTATCCAGCACGCCGTGGAACGGGAACAGCTCAGCTTCCCGGAGAACCCAAAATATCATTTCAAGCTGGAAGTGGTCGATATCCTGACCGCTGACCGGACGGCATTGCAGAAGCAGTTCGGGTTCACCGCTGACGAATTCAAGGCCATTGTTGATTATTATCAGAAGCAGGGCCGGAATCCAACCGATGTTGAGCTGGAGACACTGGCCCAGACCTGGTCGGAGCACTGCGTTCACAAGACATTCAGGGGCCGGTTCACGCTGGATAACAAGGTAGTGGATAACCTGCTGAAAAGCACCGTGATGAAGGCCACGAGGGAGCTCGACAAGCCCTGGTGCCTTTCCGTTTTCGTGGACAATGCCGGTGTCATCGATTTTGATGGCCGGTGGGCGCTGTGTTTCAAGGTGGAAACGCATAACCATCCCTCGGCGGTGGAGCCGTATGGAGGGGCTGCCACTGGCATCGGCGGTGTCATCCGTGACCCTCTGGGCACCGGACTGGGGGCAAAACCCATCGCCAACACCGATGTTTTCTGTTTCGGCCCTCCCGATTTACCTTATGACAGGTTACCCCAGGGCGTACTGCACCCCCGCCGTATGTTCAAGGGGGTGCGGGCCGGGGTGGCCGACTACGCTAACCGGCTCGGCATACCGACTCTCAACGGCGCTGTTCTCTTTGATGAACGCTATGTGGCCAACCCGCTGGTGTACTGCGGCACGCTGGGTCTGTTGCCAAAAGAAATCGCCCAGTGCGGCCAGCAAAATCCGGGCGATAAGGTGGTCCTCATTGGTGGCCGGACAGGGAGGGACGGCATTCACGGTGTTACCTTCGCCTCGGAGCAGCTCACCGAGGCGTCAACGGCCACGTCTTCCAGTTCCGTGCAGATTGGCAATCCCATTGTGGAAAAGAAGATGATTGATATCCTCCTCCAGGCCCGTGACCGTGGCCTGTATGCCCGTATCACTGACTGCGGCGGCGGAGGCCTTTCCTCGGCGGTGGGGGAGATGGCGGCGGAGACCGGCGTCCGGGTTGACCTGGACAAGGTGCCCCTGAAGTACGCTGGCCTCACCTATGCCGAAATATGGATTTCCGAATCTCAGGAGAGGATGATTCTGGCCGTGCCGCCCGGGAAAGTAAACGAGCTTTTAAAACTATTTGCCAGTGAAGATGTGGAGGCGACCGTTATCGGGGAGTTTACCGGTGACCGCCGGCTACACCTTTTCTATGATGGGAAACCGGTCGGCGACTTAGAAATGGGATTTTTGCATGATGGTATCCCGCAGTTGCAAAGGGAGGCAGTCTGGGAACCAACCCGCCACCCCGAACCCGATTTCGCTGAGCCATTGAACTTGAATGAGCCGCTGCTGAAGATATTAAGTTCGTGGAACGTGTGCAGCAAGGAGTGGGTCATCCGCCAGTACGACCACGAGGTGCAGGGGGGCAGCGTCCTCAAGCCGCTGGTGGGGAAGCATAATGACGGCCCCGGTGACGCGGCCATCATCCAGCCAGTACTGGGGTCACCAAAAGGAGTCATCATTGCCAACGGCATCAACCCCGGCTATGCCGATATCGACCCTTACTGGATGGCCGCCTCGGCGATTGATGAAGTCCTGCGGCAGATCATTGCCGTGGGTGGTGACCTTAACCGGGTGGCGCTGCTGGATAACTTCTGCTGGGGCAGTGCCAGTCGACCCGAGATGCTGGGGGCGCTCGTCCGCGCCGCGCAGGCCTGCTATGACATGTCCATTGTCTATGAGACCCCTTTTATCTCTGGCAAAGACAGCCTGAACAACGAGTTCGAGTATGAAGGCAAAACCATATCCATCCCGCACACGCTGCTCGTCTCGGCCATCGGTGTCATGGATGATGTGAGCCGGGCCATATCCATGGACTTCAAGCAGGCTGGCGACCTCATCTACATCGCGGGCAGCACGCAGTGTGAGCTCGGCGGCTCGGAATATCTGAAGACGCGAGGCTTGGTCGGCAACAGCGTACCAAAAGTTGACCCGCAGCAGAGCAAACTCCTGATGGACAGGCTGAGCACAGCCACCGGAAAGGGGCTGGTCAGGGCCTGCCACGACTGCAGCGAAGGGGGCATCGGCGTGGCGGTGGCCGAGATGGCCTTTGCCGGCGGGCTGGGGGCGAGTATCAACCTGAAAAAGGTGCCGCTTGGCGAGTCCATAGACCGTGACGATTTCATCCTCTTTTCGGAGTCGAACAGCCGGTTCATCGTCGAGGTGGCGCCTGACAAGAAAGACTTTTTTGAAAAAGAAATGGCCGGCACGCCCTTTGCCCTGATTGGTCGGGTAATCAGTGAGCCGGAGCTTGATGTTTATGGGCAGAAGGGAAATAACGTTGTCTCCATATCTGTAAATGAATTAAAGGAGGCCTGGCAGAAGCCGCTGAGGTGGTGATGGATGGTTAAAACAATCGTGCTGCGGGCGCCGGGAACAAACTGTGACGCTGAGACCGTCTTTGCCTTTGCGCAGGCCGGTTCAGCGGTAGACCTGGTTCACGTCAACCAGATTATCAGGCATGAACGACGGCTGGCTGACTACCAGATTCTGGTCATTCCCGGTGGCTTCACCTATGGCGATGATATCGCGGCCGGTAAGGTGCTGGCCAACGAGCTGCAGCTCAAGCTGGGGGAGGACATCAGGCGCTTTTTTGAGGCTGGTGGGCTCGTTCTGGGCATCTGCAACGGTTTTCAGGTGCTGGTCAAAGCCGGTTTTCTGCCTGAGCCGCAAGATGGCAGCCGGCCGCGGATAACGCTGGCGGCCAATGATTCTGGTAAATTCGAGTGCCGGTGGGTTCGCCTGTCGGTAAACAAGAAAAGCCCCTGCGTTTTCACGAAAGATATGGAAAGCATGTACGTTCCGGTGGCGCACGGCGAGGGTAAATTCGTTGCCGAGCCGGATATCCTGCCGCAGATAAACGTCGTCGTTCGCTACGCTGACGAGCAGGGTGATGCCGGGGCTGGTTATCCCCATAACCCCAATGGCTCCATAGATAACATCGCTGGCATCTGCGATTCTTCAGGGCGGATATTTGCCCTGATGCCCCACCCCGAACGGCACATCAGGGGCACCCAGCACCCGCAGTGGACAAGGCTGGGCGCCAAACGGTACGGTGACGGATTTAAGATTTTCCAGAATGCCGTCAGGTGGGTGCAGCAGTCCTAGCCGAGAGCTGACCTTTGCCTCCAGATTCTATTTTGGTATTTTGTTAAGTTCAGTATCCAGTTGGTCTAATTCCTGCCGGTATCGATAATATCCCACGGTAATTTCTGGCTTTCCGGCCACGTCTGGTGAGCATAGTAATCAGTATCCAGTCGGCATTTGGCCGCCGCCTTTCGCCAGCCCGCCAGCGAATTCTCTTCGATGTTATTCAGTACCTGGGCCACTCTCGTATCGCCGCGGGCGAGCACCGCCTGAACCTCACTCCACGCTGGACTTTCACACTTCAGCTGGATACCCTGCGGTGCCAGGCTGCCCTTTAATCGGGCAACCCGTTGTTTCAGTGTCCTGATTGAGGCCATGGGCAAATGCTGAAACGGCGTGCCCGCCTTGGGGACAAACGGGGCGATGTTGAGCGAAAGGCGGGCGCCTTTTGCCTGCCGGTCGAGTATGCTCTTACACTGAAGGGTAAGCCTGACAATGGCTTCTATGTCCTCATCTGTCTCCGTGGGCAGGCCGACCATAAAGTATAGCTTGAGCCGTCTGATTCCGTGCCTGGCCAGCTTGCCAACAGCACCGGTAATATCATCCTCGCAGATACCTTTGTTAATCATCCGGCGCAGGCGCTCCGAGCCAGCTTCGGGAGCCAGGGTTATCGTGCGTGTGCCCCCGCCGGCGATTTCGGCAAGTATGCATTCCGGGAGGTTGCGGGCACGCATGGAGCTCAAGGAGAATTGAGCTCCCATCCGGCGCAGACCGGTCAGCAGTTCCTCAAGATGGGGATAATCGGAAACTGCCGGGCCCACCAGGCCCAGGCGCTTGCGGTGAGAAAGGCCTTCCTTTGCTTGAGCGAGCAGGGTGTCAACCGAACGGAAGCGCATCGGTCGGAAAGCAGTGCTGACGAGGCAGAAATGACAGCGCCACGGACAGCCCCGCGCCACCTCAATGAGGTACAGGTCGCCGAGCTCGGTGTCCCTGGTCAGTATGACTGACCCGACCGGGAAGTCGTCAAGGTTTTCTGCCCACTGGCGGGTTACGGGGGTCTTTGGCGGCATCTGGGGAACATAAATGCCGGGCACAGTCGCCAGTGATTTCAATAACTCCTCGCGTTTCGCGTTGATATTATTAGTCACTGATGACAGCAGGCCCGGCAGCAATTTTTCTGCCTCCCCGATGCCGAAGCCGTCAAAGAATGGGGCCAGCGGCATAGGGTTGGCCGTGAGGCAGGGCCCGCCAGCGATAATCAGTGGATGGTTTTCATTACGGTCGGCTGAGAACGGTGGAATGCCGCTGGCTTTGAGTGCGGAAATAACGTTGAAATAGTCAACCTCGTAAGAGATGGTGAAAGCCACTACTCTGAAAGCGGAAAGCGGTCGTCTTGATTCCAGTGAAACGGGGGGAGCTTTACGTTCCTGGTTATCTATTTCCCAGAAAACCCGCTCACACACAATGTCGCGGTGTCTGTTGAGCAGGGAGTACAGTGCGTGCAGTCCCAGATTGGACATGCCTATATGATAGGAATTGGGGTAAACGAGAGCGATGGGTAATTTGCCGCCCCAGTCTTTGGTGATGGTGCCTTTCTCTCTGGCAAGGCGTTCCCTGGGGCTGATTTCCAGTGCCCTGGCCCGCTTTCCTCTACGTGGGCTCATGCCATTTTTATGACTTCCAGCAGCCTCTCAAAAACTGCTTGTTTATGGCGATTACTCTATCCGCCACGTTTCGCAACTGCCAGGAAGTACCCCTTTTCCCGAACAGAGCCACCTCAACGTGATTGCCATTGTCCTTTACTGCTTGAAGAGCTCCGGCGTAGTCACTGTCCCCGGCAACGAGAATTGACACGTCGTAATTATTCTTGAAGCTATGCGTCAGCATGTCCGTAGTCAGCTGGACGTCAGTGCCTTTCTCGTACGGCGGTACATTCGGCCAGTTGAAATAGACCAGCCGGCCAAGGCGCAGCTCCAGGTATGGTATGGCGTTCACCCCGGCGAAAAACGCCTGCTGGTGCAGGTAACGCTCCGGTTCTTCTTTCCTGCCCACTCTGGCATTGTAATAGTAAATTCTGATTAATTGACGGCGACCCAGAAGCTTTTGGCAAAACCTGCCGATGTCAAGGTCAGTCCGGCCGAATATGTTTTTCAGTGAGTGGTACACATTGCTCCCGTCGATAAATACCATTACCCGATCGGCCATTTTAAGCCTCCTTGATGGGGAGAAGACTCCATCTCTCCTTTCATTATATAGTCTTTTTCGTGAAATTACGACCGCTTTAACTCATTTGCGGGGTTATTAATACGGGTGGTATAATTGGCCGATAAATTGGAACCGGAGCTCATGAATGAAACTGAGTCGTGAAGAGGTGCTGCGTATTGCCCGCCTGGCTCGCCTGGGAGTGACCGAGGAGGATGTCGACAGGTTCCGGGAACAGCTATCCAATATTCTGCAGAACTTCGAAATTTTACAGCAGGTGGACACTGAAGGTGTTCCACCCACCGCCCAGTCGATTGTGCTCCAGAATATAATGCGTGATGACGATGTTACTCCGTCCCTTCCCCCGGAGGACATACTGGCCAATGCTCCTCGCCGGGAAGAGGGGTGGTTTCGGGTGCGGGCGGTTTTAGAGTGACTGCAGAGGACATACGCGGTTGTCTTTTAGCAAGAAGGCTGACACTGATAAGCTATACCGGAAAGGACTTAAGCTTGAGTATATTACCGTCGTCTATAATGTTCTTGAGGCAGTTGCCTCGATTGTTTTCGGCGGTATTGCCGGCAGCATTGCCCTGATTGGCTTTGGACTGGATAGCATTGTTGAGTCATTATCCGGTTTAATCCTGGTCTGGCGGCTCAGGCAGCACGGTAAAATATCAAAAGAGAAAGAAGAGAGGATTGAAAAAAGGGCAACGAGGTTTGTCGCCGTTACATTTTTCATCCTCGGCCTGTATGTTTTCGTCGAGGCAATAAGAAAATGGGCTGTGGTTGAGGTCCCGGAGCCATCATTGCCGGGTATTTTGATTGCCATAGCATCTTTAATTGTCATGCCGGTACTGACCATACAGAAATATAGGACAGGGCAGCTAATCAGCAGTCGGGCACTTGTTGCCGACTCTAAAGAGACACTGGCCTGCGCCTTTCTTTCGCTGGCTCTATTAATAGGTCTGGGGGCAAACTACTTATTTGGCTTCTGGCAGGCAGACCCTGTTATAGGAATTATAATTGCCGCATTCCTGTTTCGGGAGGGGTGGGCAGGCTGGAAAGAATCAGACGAGGAAGATAGTGACTGATTATACCGGATTAACCATTCACGAAGCCCACAAATTGCTTAAAAGTCGGCAGCTCTCGTCCGTGGAGCTGACCCGAGCATATCTGGAACGTATCTCAAAGGTGGAGTCTAAAATTCAGGCCTTCGTTACCGTTACCGATGAGCTGGCGCTTAAGCAGGCGGAGGAGGCCGACCGTCTCCTGGCGAATGATGGCGTCAGCCCGCTGACGGGCATTCCGGTTCTTATTAAAGACGTTATGTGTACCAAGGGCGTCAGGACCACCTGCTCCTCCAAGATACTGGAGAATCTGGTACCGCCCTATGATGCCACCGTAGTGGAGAAACTGAAGGCCTGTAACGCCGTGATTATCGGCAAGGCGAACATGGACGAGTTCGCCATGGGCTCATCAACGGAGAACTCCGCCTTTTTCCCCACCCATAACCCCTGGGACCTGAGCCGGGTGCCTGGCGGCAGCAGCGGTGGCTCGGCGGCAGCAGTGGCAGCGGGTGAGACCGTCTTTGCCCTGGGCTCGGATACCGGCGGCAGCATCCGTCAGCCGGCCGGCTTCTGCAGCGTCGTTGGCTTCAAGCCGACCTATGGGCGGGTCAGCCGTTATGGCCTGGTGGCATTTGCCAGCTCCCTCGACCAGATCGGCCCGCTCACCCGGGACGTAACCGATTGCGCCCTGGTCATGAACGCTATCGCCGGCCATGATAGCCGGGACTCCACGTCAGCGCCACAGCCGGTGCCTGATTATACGGAGTGCCTGAACGCCGACCTCAAGGGCATTCGAATCGGCGTGCCTAAAGAATATTTTGTGGAAGGGATGCAGGCGGAGGTGGCAGCGGCAATAGAAGCGGCGGTAAAACAGCTTGAAGAGCTGGGGGCGGAGGTTGACCGGGAAGTATCATTGCCCCACACCCCTTATGCCCTCGCCGTCTATTACATCATTGCCCCCTCGGAGGCCTCCGCCAACCTGGCGCGCTATGACGGCGTCAAGTACGGCTTTTCTTACCAGGCGCCGAGCATGTGGGAGTCGATGGCGAAGACCCGCCAGTTCGGCTTTGGCGCCGAAGTCAAAAGGCGTATCATGCTCGGCACGTATGCGCTGTCGGCCGGCTATTATGACGCCTACTACCTGAAGGCGCAGAAGGTCAGGACAATGATACGGCGTGAGTTCGATCAGGCATTCGAGAAATACGATGCCCTGGTGACGCCCACCTCCCCCACCGTCCCCTTCAAGATAGGGGAGAGGGTGGACGACCCGCTCCAGATGTACCTCAGCGACGTCTGCACCCTGCCCATAAACATCGCTGGCCTGCCCGCGATTTCTATACCGGCGGGTTTTGCCGATGACCTGCCCATCGGTATGCAGATAATCAGCAAGCCCTTCGGCGAGGAAATGATTTTAAAGGTCGCCCACGCCTACGAGCAGTCCACCGACTGGCATAAGAGGAGACCGAATATTTAGGGGGAGTCCAAGAGGGGCGAAGCCCCTCTTCCCAGTACTTCCCCCTCCCTGATAGGGAGGGGGACAAAAGGGGAGAGTTAATAAGTGGAAATAAACAATCGCTGGTATAAAGAGACCACGGAGAAAATCAGCACTTACCAGGGCAGCCTGAGCAAGAAGGAACAGAAAAAGTTTCAACTTGACCTGCTCACGCGGGTGACCAGAAGAGTTGCCGGGTTTTATGACGAGTGCGGCGAATGCCAGCTATTTCAGCAGGAAATCACGGCATATGTGAACGAGCTGGGCAACATGATTCACCTGGCCGATAACACACGGCGAAAACAGTACGCCAAGCGACTCAAGCAGACCGTCCGGCACCTGCAGGGCCAGCATAAGCTGGTGTCCAAGGGGCATTATGTTGGTATCTGGACTTCTATCGGCACCGGCATCGGGGTGGCTATCGGGGCGGGGATGGACAGCGTGGGTGCGGGAATACCGATTGGTATCAGCATCGGCGTGGCGGTTGGCATGATGCTGGATGCCAAAGCGAAACGGGAGGACAGGATAATTTAGCCAGAGGAGGCTGTTATGCTGGAACAAGGGGAAGCAGTTGCAGTATGAACCTTAAGAGCGGAAGGGTACTGATTACCGGTGGTGCTGGCCGTCTCGGGATTACCGTTTGCCGGGCTTTCCTGGAGAACGGGTATCAGGTGCGCGTGCTTGACCTGAATACGGCGCGCAATCGGAAGGCAGTCAAGGAACTGCCTGGAGAAGTGGAAATCTTCTGGGGTGACGTTACACAGAAAGAATCGGTCAGAGTAGCCATGGAATATGTTGACGCTGTCGTTCACATGGCAGCCGTTTTACCTCCTCTGGCCTATCAAAATCCTGAACTGACCCATCGAGTGAATGTGGAAGGCACCGGCAATGTAATTGATGTGATTAAGGAGAAAGGCGGCAATTTACCGCTGGTATTTACTTCTTCGGCGGCGGTTTTCGGGCCCTCTCCGGACGCCACTGAACCTATCAGTGTGGAGAAAAACGTCCCTAATCCAGGGGGTGTATATGCCGAGACCAAGCTTCAGGCCGAGAACCTGATTAAGGAGGCGGGGATAGACTGCGTCATATTGCGCCTTACGGTGACCATGTATCTCATCTTCACCGTGAGCGACATGAAGCGCATGCTCACCGTTCCGCTGAAAAATCGAATTGAGTTCTGCCACCTCGATGATACCGCCCTGGCAATACTCAATGCGGTTAGAAATTTCGACCTTGTGAAAGGTAAAAAGCTCGTGATAAGCGGTGGTTCCGGTCAGCAGATGTACTATGAAGATATGATAAGTGCCATTCTGCGGGTTTTGGGATTGCCAATGCCCCCGGCTGGTAAATTTACCAGGGAGCCCTATTATCTGGACTGGTATGATACCGGTACTTCTCAGTTACTACTGCAGTATCAGCGTAAAACGTTTGCCGACTACCTTGATGATTATAAGAGAGAACTTACCAGAAAATTTTCCCCGCTCTTTTTGCCCTTTATGCGCCGTTTTGTCGGGCCGCTTCTGGGCAGGCTGATTGTGCGGTTAATCTAGACTACATCCGCTCCGGTGCGGTCATCCCCATGAGGTGCAATGTGCGGCTGAGCACGGTCTTGGCTGCCTCCACCAGTTTGAGCCGCGCTCTGGTTAGCGCCTCGTCTTTTGAAACCACCCGGCACTGCATGTAGAAGCTGTGGAAAACCGTGCCCAGGTCCTGGGCGTAATAGGTGAGGTGGTGGGGCTCCAGAGTGGTGGCGATTGTTTCCACGAGCTCGGGCAGAAGGAGCATCTTGCGGATGAGAGTGAGTTCAGGCTCCGTGGTCAGCAGTGAAACATCCCCCTGGTGGTAGTCAATGCCTTTTTCCTGCGCCAGGCACAGGATGCTGGCAATGCGGGCATGGGCGTACTGGACATAGTAGACCGGGTTATCCGCCGACTGCTTTTTAGCCAGTTCCAGGTCAAAGTCCATCTGGCTATCGGCGGAGCGGGACAGGAAGAAAAAGCGGCAGACATCGGCGCCCACCTCATCTATGAGTTCGCGCAAAGTAACCATATCGCCGCTGCGTTTTGAGATGCGCACTATCTCCCCGCCACGGCGCAACGTCACCATCTGGGAGATAATGACCTTGAGCTGCTCCGGGTCAATACCCAGTGCGCCAACCACGGCTTTCATCCGTGAGACGTGCCCCATGTGGTCAGCGCCCCAGATATTGATCACGGTATCAAATCTGCGTTTCAGGAACTTATCGTAATGGTAGGCGATGTCAGTGGCGAAGTAGGTGGGTGAGCCGTCGCTGCGTATCACCACGTTGTCTTTATCCTCACCCAGCGCCGTGGAGACAAACCAGGTAGCCCCTTCCTTCTCGCTGATGTGGCCTCCCTGCTTCAGGAGCGACATAACATCGTCATACTGGCCATTTTTATAAAGGCTGCTTTCGTTGAACCAGACGTCAAAAGTCACGCCCATAAGTTCAAGGTCGGCCTTTATCTGGCCGATTATCTTTTCCAGACCGGCCTGTCTCATCTGCTCGATTGCCTCTGCCTCGGGAAGGTTGCGGAATTTATCGCCCTTCTGGTCTGCTATTTCTCTGGCCAGCTCAACCATGTACTGGCCGAAGTAGCCATCTTCGGGCATCTGGGCCTCATTACCCAGGCACTGCTGGTAGCGGGCATAAAGCGAGCGGCAGAAGGCATCAATCTGGTTGCCGGCGTCATTGATGTAATATTCCTTTTCCACCTGATAGCCGGCAGCAGTGAGGGCGTTGGACAGCGTGCTGCCCAGAATCGCCCCGCGTCCGTGCCCGACGTGAAGCGGTCCGGTGGGGTTCACGCTGACAAACTCGACCTGCACCCGCTTATCATGGCCGAACTCAATATTGCCATATGCTTCGCCGGACTCAAGGATTGAATTCACCTGTCCCGTCAGCCACTTGGCGCTCAGGGTGAAATTGATGAAACCCGGTGCGGCTACGTCAACACGCTCAATCTCGGCAGTACGGGCGATAAAGGCAGCAATATCACTGGCGATGGTCAACGGGTTGCTGCCGATGACGCGGGCCAGTTTTAAGGGCAGGCTGGAGGCATAGTCGCCGTGTTCCGGGTTCTGCGGGTGCTCCATGATGACTTCAGGCAGAGTAACCGAGGGAAGTTTACCCGACTTTTGTGCTTCAGCGGCTGCCTGAGTTAGCAGTTCGGCCAGTTTATGTTTCAGCATTAACCTGTCTAGTTCACTTCTGACGGCAATATTTTGAGCGCCACAAGTGATGGTTTAGTATGCCCGAATTATAGCATAATCGGTGCGGGAAAAGGAAAGAGCGCGAGAAAATAATGATTTATCAGTATTGACAAGGATAATGAGAGGTAGTATATTAGTATATGGCAATGATTATGCTGTACACATAGTAGGGTTTACCGGTGAAGGAGAACCAGGCAGGCGGCTTGGTGCTCGTCACCAAGCCGCCTTACTTTGTGTGTCGTACCTTAAAAATTGAATACGAGGTCTAATATTAAATCTGAAGCAGGTCAAGCGGGTAAGGGCATATGGTGGATGCCTTGGCATCAAGGGCCGATGAAGGGCGTGGTACGACTGCGATAAGCCCCGGTGAGCTGTCTAGCAAGCCTAGCCGGGGATTCCCGAATGGGGCAACCCACTCAGGTAAAACCTGAGTACCCCCAGCTGAACACATAGGCTGGGTGGAGGTAAGCAGGGGAAGTGAAACATCTCAGTACCCTGAGGAAAGGAAATTATTCCCTGAGTAGTGGCGAACGAAAGGGGAAAAGCCCAAAC
>JADHXF010000016.1 GCA_016783105.1 Dehalococcoidales bacterium
GTGGAAATCGCCGGATTACCCCCGGGATTATCCGTGACGCTTACTGCGTGGACATTTCGTCTTCTGGCCGCTTTACGTGCGTTTTCAATGATTTCCTCTTGCTGCATCTCAAAAGCACCCCGCCCGGCTACCTGCTCCCAGGTAATGCAGAAGGTATCTGGAGATAATATCGCCTCTTTGAAGGTATTTACTCTCTCCCTCAGACGCTTGCCAACTTGCTCCCTCAGCTTCATCACCGGTTCGGCCAGCTGTGTCAGTGTGCTGCCATCTTCACCGGACAGGGCGATGTACTGGTCGGCTTCAATCTGCATGCCTTCTTCCAGGCTTAAAGCTCTGCGGGAATGATCGGCCGCAGCGGTATCGACGACGAGCAGGGGAATATTTCTAGTAATCCAGCCCTCGCGAAGTCGCCGGTGCAGTTCAAACGTAGTTCCCTGCGGTTCAATGTAACCGAGTATAATTACCTCTGGGAACTCTTTCCGCGCTTTTTCCATCCCTTCCTGCTGGGTACCTGCCCAGACTACTTCAAAGGCTTTGCCCATTGCCTGTCGAGCTAGCTCGACCAGCTCCGGCGCACTGCTGATAACCAGTATTTTTTCCGTTGCCATGTTCTTTTACATATCTAACTAAGGCGATTACGTAACTGATGGTCTACTGAAAACCGCTTCTTCGGCGAAAATCCGCTTACTAGTATAGCACAGGATTAGAATTATATCAGTTAGTTTACTCAGCCTTGACTACATACTGGGTAAAGACTAATATAATTGATGGGAATCTGCACTATGGCAAAGGTCTTGAAGGGTACAAAGGCGGTTAAGGAAAAGACAGAAGTCCTCAAGAAGTCCCAACTCTTCTGGAGGCTATCCGATGCGCAGATAGACCAGATAACGGCCATCGCTAAGGAATTAAAATTCAGTGCCGGATCGGCTGTCTATCACGCCGGCGACAGTGCCAGTCATCTCTATGTCGTTGAAAAGGGGAAAGTGTCTCTGGAGATGGAGATTCGCTTGGGCACGCGAACCAGAAAACTGGCAACCATTGACGTTGTCACAGAAGGGCAGGTATTTGGCTGGCCGGCGCTGTTCCCTGAAATGGCGGCCTATACAATGTCAGCGATAGTTACGCAGGACGCCAACCTGCTTGCGCTTGACGGAGTTAAATTCCAATCACTGAGCAGCCGGGACATCGGCATGTGCCGGGATGTGATGCGTGAGCTAGTGAATCTCGTGTCTAAGCGATTTTCACACGCTACCAAGACGCTGGCCCACGTCCTTTCGGTAACCTCCCATGACC
Source organism: Dehalococcoidales bacterium (assembly GCA_016783105.1). Next base: position 1,294 of record JADHXF010000016.1, read on the forward strand.
TGCGGGCTCCACTGGCTACCGTGCATAGCTCACTTGATGTGCTGCTTGGTGGATTTGTCGGTGAAATAAACAGCCGGCAAGCAGAATTGGTCGCAGGAAGCAAGCAGCGAATCGTTGATCTCCTCAATATGATCGACAATATTCTCGATATTTCTCATATTGAAATCAGCGAACTTGATTTTGAAGATATCTCCCTCGCCGAGGTGGTTAGGGATTCGCTCGGTGATGTGCAGGGTATGGCCGGTCAAAAAGGAATCACTGTAGAGAATAAAACCGCAGCTAAATTACCCACCATACTCGGGCATCCTAAGCGATTGCGGCAGGTGCTAACCAATCTGCTGAGCAATGCCATAAAATTTACGCCGGCCGGGGGGAGGGTAAGCATTGCCTGCAGGGAAAAAGATGACTCGGTAACAATATCGGTAAAAGATACCGGAATTGGAATTCCCTCGGAAGAGCTCCCGCGAATTTTTGACGATTTCTACAGAGGTATGAAAGCCGAAGAGGTGAGCGGGGCTGGCATCGGCCTATCGGTGAGCAAGAAAATTGTTGAAGCCCATGGCGGACGTATCTGGGCGGAGAGTCCTAACCCGGAAACAGGATTGGGTACAAGGATCAGTTTCGTGCTGCCCAAGGTCATCAGCGAAAAAGCTGTGGAAGAGAAGATAGAACTGGGGAGGAAGGCGATAATAATAGTAGCTGATGATGATCCCCAGATGCTGAATGTCACCAGCTTGGTACTGGAGTCTCACGGGTACACCGTACTGAAAGCAAAAAATGGCCATGAAGTTATGGGAAAACTTGACCAAGTTATACCGGACGTTCTCATGCTTGATCTTTTAATGCCAGTTATGGATGGTTTTGAAGTACTAAAGCAGATAAGTAAACAGGATTTAACCGGGTTGAGGGGAATGTCGATAATAATCTTGAGTGCGGTGAAAGAGGGCAGCAGTCGTCAGCGATATGAACTCGAAACCAGCAGCCCTTTGCCGATAGCTGATTATCTGGAAAAACCCATCTCGCCACCCGCCCTTTTACAAAGGGTGGAGAAGGTATTACAGAGTAAGACAAAAAGATTGCAAAATGTAGACAAGGAGGCAGCAAAGTGACTACACAAGCCAAGATTCTGATCATTGATGATGATGCCGTGTTCATAAAAGCAACCCAGGCGATACTGGAGAGCAAAAATTACCAGGTGATTTCTGCCTCGGATGGAGCTGAGGGGCTGAAGAAGGCGAAACAAGATAAGCCAGACCTAATCATACTGGATATTATCATGCCGACCAAGGACGGTTTCGCCGCCTGTGAGCAGCTAAAAAGCGATCCCGAGCTAGAACGTATACCAGTGTTAATCATGACCAGCTTTTCGGGAAAAGGGAAGGAAACCAACATACCGACAAGCGCAGGTTTTAACCTTGAGGCAGAGGATTACGCCGAAAAACCCTTAAGCCCGGAAGAGCTTTTAAGGCGGGTGGAGAAACTCCTTAAAAGAAACTGATGTAGAATTTGCAGGAAAAAGAGTTGCTATTAAGCTGACTGCTTGGATTCAATTGACCTGCCTTCATTAAATGGTCCACTTTCTAAGTTAGTATTACCAGCAATGGAGATGTCTCCATTTCGGGGGAGTAGATCATGGTCGCTACATTGTCGACGAATTACACAATCGTCTAAAATGTTCAGTCACAAAAGCTTATATTGTTAATTAATACGTTGGAAATTGTTGATTATTTCCACAAACGTCGATACCAATCACGGTGCTCCTGACCCGAGGTCTTCCTTATTTAGCTGTAGTATTGAAACTTGACCTGCCCTAGGTGCTCCTGAAACATTCTTAACCCATCACCAGAATCATCCCTTTTTATAGCATGTACACCAAAGGCATCACGTAGTCGGTGAGGGCTGACGCCTCTTTTTCTACCAGTCTCAGGATTAACTAGAGATGGAATACGGGCCTGCTTTGCACAGTTCCTCGCAATCTGCCAAGCACGATGCCTGTTGAATCCAAAGAGGTATGTTTGACCATTGATGTCAGTCGTATTATTGTTATCCGTGTAACTCTTTAGCATCTTTAGAGTATCTTCGTCTAAAGGCAAGATCCGAATACGCCTTTTCTCTTGTTGCTTCTTAATGGAATCACCGATTTCACTTGCACAACCAGGGCAGAATCGGTGTTTTGTAGCCAATGGTGATTTACATAATGGACAGAATAATTTCAGGGTTCTTTTCAGGTGCATAATCGTTACGGTCTTTCGTTCGAAGTCTATATCTTCGTGCTTGATGGCAAGAGCTTCAGAAGCAGCGAGGCCATCTTCTTAGTAGCGTTAACTCGGAAGCATCGGAATCTTTGGATACCGATACTGTTATAGGTTACGTGAAAGAATTGGAACAAATACTGGGAGAAGCCCCGTTTCTCCAGCGGAAAACATTCATCAGGTCATTCGTGAAGCGTGTGGAGGTGAATCCGAAAAAGGTCGTTGTGGACTATACAATACCGTTACCCCTCGAAACAAAGAGAACTTCCACGAAGGAAGTTCTATATACTGACAGGATTGGTAGCGCATACCGGATTCGAACCGGTGATCTCCTCCTTGAGAGGGAGGTGTCCTAGGCCGCTAGACGAATGCGCCACGAACATTTTGGCTGGGGAAGAAGGATTCGAACCTTCGCTTACGGATCCAGAGTCCGCTGTCCTACCACTAGACGATTCCCCAGCACAAAAGGAATTATAGCACGTAGCTTCATATCAGGCAATAATCGGCCTGGTTGACACACCGCGGCCAGACGTATATTCTTAAAATACTCAGCAGAAAGGGCGTTCCGTGGTGTATGACATAAAGTCACTGCAGGAGTCACTTAAAATCAGGTTAAAAAACCCTTCGTTGCTGGAGCAGGCCCTGATTCACAGCTCCTATCTTAACGAATATCCTGGCGCTGTGCCAGCTTCCAATGAGAGGCTGGAATTCTTCGGTGATGCGGTACTGGACTTCATCGTGGCGGAGAAACTATATCGGGACTTCCCTGACCTTGACGAAGGCGAGATGACCAGAACCCGCTCGGTTCTGGTGCGGCGGGAGACGCTGGCGCGGGTAGCCAGGAACTTGAAGCTCGGAAATTGCCTTTATCTGGGGAAGGGTGAGGAGGCAAGTGGCGGGCGGCAGAAACCAGCTAACCTGTCGAGCGTGCTGGAAGCAGTGATTGCTGCCATTTTTATTGACCGGGGTCTGGCGGTCACCAGAAAACTGGTGCTGGGATGGCTGGCCGGGGAGTTACAGGAGGTGATGGGGAGGAAAAGGAACGTCGATTATAAATCGCAGCTTCAGGAATTGATACAGTCGAAATATCGTTCATCACCTTCTTATCGAACCATACAGGATACTGGGCCGGACCATGATAAGCTGTTCACCGTTGAGGTAGTAATCAGGGACAGGGTGCTGGGAAGAGGAACCGGCAAGAGCAAGAAGCTGGCCGAAACAGAAGCTGCCCGCAGTGCTCTGGAGCAGTTCAAAAGCAACTTTACACCGTAGTGGCTCTTTGCTAAACTGCAATTGGATACCGATATTGCGGTTCACTATTCAAAACAGAGGTTAGCCATGGGGAAACGAGATTATCGACACAGAGAGCAAAAGAAGAAGAAAAAAGACACCCAAAAAATTGCGCCGGTCAGTATCATACAACCGTCGGTGCAGGTGGAAGTAATCAAGAAGGGGAAAGAGAAACGGGAAGAAGCGGAGGAGGAAGAAGGGTAGCTGCTTACCAGCACCTTTATCAAACGGGAGAACTCAAGGCCAGGGTGGAGAAAGCCCGGTCGTTGCTTACCCGGTGTCATCTCTGTGCCCGCAACTGCGGGGTCAATCGCCTGAATGGTGAAAGCGGTCAGTGCCGTACGGCAGATGAGGTAATCGTATCCAGTTTTGGGCCGCACCTTGGGGAAGAGGCGCCTCTGGTGGGCAGGAGCGGCTCGGGAACCATATTCTTCGGCTACTGCAACCTGCACTGCGTTTTCTGCCAGAACTACAGCATCAGCCAGCTTGGCGAAGGCAGTGCCGTGGACAGCGCAGAGCTGGCCGATATGATGCTTTCCCTGCAGGCAAAAGGTTGTCATAACATCAATCTGGTAAGTCCAACGCACGTGGTGCCATTCATTCTGGAGGCACTCGAGATAGCGGCAGGAAAAGGACTTCAACTGCCCATCGTGTACAATACCGGTGGCTACGACTCGGTGGAAACGCTGGGGTTGCTGGACGGCATAGTTGATATCTACATGCCGGATATGAAGTACTCTGAGGAAAAGGTCGGCGAGAGGTTCTCCGGTGTCAAGCGATACCCTCAGGTGAACCGGGCTGCGATAAAGGAAATGCATCGTCAGGTGGGCGATCTGCAGATTGATGAATCAGGCGTGGCCACACGGGGATTGCTGGTGCGTCACCTGGTCCTGCCCAACGAGCTGGCCGGCACGGAGGATGTGGTCAAATTACTCGCCGAAGAAATTTCCACCAGCACCTACCTGAATGTCATGGCGCAGTATCACCCCTGCTACCACGCCTTTGATTATCCGGAGATATCACGGCCGCTAACCAGGGAGGAATTCTCCGGGGCGATTAAGCTGGCCCAGCACTATGGTTTAAATCGGCTTGATGAACGGGTTTCTCTGCCGTTGAGGCTTATTCCCTGGTAAAATATTATTATTTGGTGATGGGATGGAGCTGCTTTCCGTTCGCGCCACCGTGTACGGTCGAGTCCAGGGGGTTTTCTTCCGTGCTTTTGTGGAGGAGCATGCACAGCGGCTTGACCTGAAGGGTTACGTGCGCAACCCGCCTTCGGGTGACGTGGAGGTGGTGGCGGAGGGCGAACGGGAGCGCGTGGAAAAGCTGGTAGAATACCTCAAAATGGGACCCCCAACCGCCATGGTGGCAAGGGTGGTGGTCAGCTGGTCCGAATATACGGGTAACTACTCAAGCTTCAGGGTAGGATATTAATCAGTCACCGGGCGAAATCCGTAGTACCGGTCGTTTTTCAGCAGGCGGAGCAGAATCTCCTCGGACGTACGGGAAACGTCGCCGCCACGTCGTTCGCTCAGCTGTCTTCCCAGTTCCTCTATCGTCATTGGCACATTGCCGCTGGCGATGCAGAACCGGAATGCGCTTTCCAGAATGGGCATCTGGCCGGTGATAAATTCAACGCTTTTATTACAGCATTCTCTGATACGATTGAGAAGCTCAGCATCGGAGGTCTGGTTACCTTCTTTATTCAGCTTTTTACGGCAACCATCGCAGAGGCAGTCCTGAAGCAGGGCGGAAATAGAGCGACCACGCTGTGGATACCAGTCCAGGTCAATAAACCAGCGTGTTCTTGTTTGGTCAGTGCTGATATCGTCTTTCGTCATGCTGCTCGGAAGAGCCTGTCTATGTTTCAAAGTCGACTTTTGCGGTTTTAATCAGGTCTAAGTACGGCGTCTTAAGCCCAAGCGTTTCAGATACTTCACGGTCTACTTCATAGGGGTCGCCGATAAATATTTTACCATATTCTTCAACCTCGCTGCGAGAAGAATCATCTTTAATGACCAGCTTTTTTCGGCCTTCGATAATCCCCAAATCAAAGGGAAGGGTGAAATAGAGGTCAGCGATGACTCTATTAATGCCCAGGTTATATAGGAGATCCAGGCCATTGGAAGGCTTATCGCTGTACTTGGCACTTGGCAGCAGCGAAAGCAGATTCATGATGCTGAAGTTGCCACTGCCTTTGATTATTTTCAGAGGCGCCACGGATATCAGGTAATCGCTGGAAAGGATGACATTTGGTATCCAGAATGTGGGTATAGCCAGAGGCTTGGGGAGGGGATTGTCCACCTCAACCCAGATGCAGTCCTTAACGTCCATGGTCAATACCCGTGGGAAATCATACCCCAGGGCCTGGTATACCGGATAAATCGGTTCGCCTTCAGGTGTGCCCTCCAGAATAAGGATATCGGCATCACTGACCCGGCGAATGCCTTTGATGATAGATGCCAGTATGCCTTTACTCGTTGAAACCGGGTATAAATCAGTATAAGAGGCGGTCGGCTTAATCAGGATGCGGCGCGCTCTTGAGACCACGGCTGGTGGCTTAAAGGCAAAATCATCGGCCTCGAATATCAAGATTTCCTCCTCATGAAGACACTCAACCTTCTCCATCGGTGAACTTCTTTCAACCCTGAGACAATGGCCACCAGAGTCCGGAGCAGCAAATTTCTGCCCGCTTTATCCAGCGGTACGTATGTGCCATCAACATAAAGGTCGATGCTGTCTTCCGCGCCGACCAGGTATTTCTGCTCAATTAAATCGGCAATTTCGGCGACTTTCTCTCCGGTAGACTGCGGCACATCAGTAACTATCGCCAGCAGTTGCTCCGGCGGACTGGCCGGCTCAGACCCCTGCTCACTGCGGATGACTTCAATCTTGGGGTATGGAGACTGTTTAAATCCCTCGGTAAGCACAAGGTCACAATCCGCTCCCGTATACTGGACCAGTTCTTGGGGCTCCATGTCATTCTCCAGATGCCGGAAGATGGCCAGTGTGTCTTTTGAGCTAATCGCTGCTACCTCACTGCCCGCCTGACTGAAGCGCCAGCTATCCTTGTTGGGCGTATCAAGTTCAAAACCATCAACCGCGTGTTTGATGACAGCTATGCGGTAGCCACGCTGCTTAAGCACCTTAATCAGGGCTTCCAGCAGGGTCGTCTTGCCCGAGTCTGACTTTCCTACAACAGATATAATCGGAGGCATGTCTGGTTAACCATCAGTTAAATATTGTCCTCGTCATCCCAGCCCAGCATTATGACCTTGACCATATCGCCGGCTTTGACGCTAGCGGTATCTTCGGGAACGATTACCAGCCCGTTGGCCAGGCTCATCGAGGTGAGAATCCCCGAGCCCTGCAGGCCGGTAAGGCGTGCGTAGTACTGACCATCGCGCCTGGTGACAATCGCCCGGATGTAAAGGCGACGGCCGTCGGTATTGACGGCGGGCTCTTCCAGCACGGCTTCAACCACGGGCTTGGCCAGATTCTTTTTCCCCATCATCTTCAACATTGCCGGACGAGCGAACAGCTCGAAGGTAACCATGGAACTGACCGGGTTGCCGGGGAGTCCGAGGTGGGGTACTCTCTTGAGGTTGCCATTTTTATCAACTCCCCTGAACGTGCCGAAGGCCAGCGGTTTGCCCGGTTTCATGCGCACGGTCCAGAATGTTATTTCACCTTCGCTGGCCAGGACATCTTTTACCATGTCGTAATCGCCGGCGGATACGCCGCCGCTGGTAATCAGCATATCGGCGTCAAGCCCCTGGCCGAGCTTGTCCAGCAGTGATGCCTCGCTATCAAAGGCGATACCAAGTATTCTGGGGATGCCGCCGTAACGCCTGACCAGTGAGGCGACGCTGTACGTGTTGCTGTTGTAAATCTTCCCGGCGGGCAATGGCTGGTCAATATCGACGAGTTCATTACCGGTGGCGAGAACGCCCACCACCGGTCGGCGAATAACTTCTACTGTGCTCATGCCCAGTGAAGCCAGGACACCGACTTCAGCGGGTCTGATCACGGTGCCTTTCCTGAGCGCGATGGCACCTCTGGCGATATCTTCTCCCGCCCGCCGTATGTTCTTGCCGGGCTTGACTTCACATAATATTCCTATTTCGCCGGTGCCTGAACCCTGGCGCCGGTCTTCGTCCGTGTCTTCGAAACGAATAACGCTGTCAGCACCTCCGGGCACTGGCGCCCCGGTCATGATGCGGATGGCCGTGCCTGGCGTAACCTCTTGTTTGGAGATGGAGCCGGCGATAACGGTATCGATAACGCGCAGCAAACGCGGCGACTGTCCGCTGGCACCCTGAGTGTCACCGGCCCTCACGGCATAGCCGTCCATAGCTGAGTTGTCCAGTGGCGGTATATCTATACGGGAAGCAATATCTCCCGCCAGCACCTGGCCCATTGCTTCCAGGATGGGAACCGTTTCGGTTTCAAGAACCTCTACATAACTGAGTACTTTACCTAAAGCCTCTTCAACGCTTATCATCGCTTCATTCCTTGGGCAATCTCTTCTGCTTTTACGAGGTCGGCTCGGGTGTTGACATTAAAAAAGCTCAGGTGTTCGGGGTCGAACTGCTCGATTTCGTCAGCTTCCACGTATCTCGTCGAGACCAGGGGGAAGAGCCGGTGTACCGATAATTCATTCCGTCTGAGCAAGTGCGCCATGGGTTCCAGGCAGTTTCTGGCATAAATGGCATGCAGCGGTTCCACCAGCTCACCGATTCTGGGTACCACAAGGTCGAAACCAGCCGAGACCTGTATCATATGGCGCAACAGTGCCGTATTTAAAAAAGGCATATCCGATGCAACGACAAGGTTAAAGGATGATTTGGAGGTTAACAAACCAGTGTAAACACCCCCCAGTGGACCTTTGCCCGGATAAACATCGGTGACCGTCCTCAGTCCCTGGTATTTATCCGATTGCACCAGGGCATCTCTGCCGGCGGTAACCAATATGGTCTCCTGGGAAAGAGGGGACACGCAGTTTATTACCAGGTCCAGCAAATTCTGGTCGCCAACGGTTTTAAAAACCTTATCGTGTCCAAAACGTGAACTCTTGCCGCCGGCAAGAACAATACTGCTAATTTCCAATATAGTAAAATGACCCCGGCAACCTCGCCACCTTTTTATTTTACCACGAACTTCAACAGACTTCTATATGTGGAAGCTGGTTTCCGCTCTATTTTCCTGTGGTTTAGTGAGCCAGGACATCAATCCGCGCGATTTCCTGCCGACCATCTCTGAACCGTGTTCGTCCTCCGCCTATAGCGCTGGTTTCAGCACGATGACCCGGGTGGCCTCTGGCAGTTTACCGGCTTTGAGTTCAACTTCGCTGGCATCGGGCTTATTTACATCTTTCTTACCGCGCAGGAACTCCTCCACGGTGGCTATCGGGAAGTCGCACTTGTTGCTTTTGAAATGCATCGGGATGACCACTCCGGGCTTCAACTGCTCGGCGGTTTGGCTGGCCACGGCGGCATCAATGGTGTAAAAGCCACCCACCGGCAGCAGGAGAACGTCCACGGCGCCTATCGCTGCCACCTGCTCGGCGGTCAGCCCATGGCCAAGGTCACCGAGATGGCACACCTTTACTCCATCGACCTCAAAGCAGAATATGGTATTTTTACCCCGCTCCTTTCCTCCGGCGGTGTCGTGGAAGGCAGGAACGCCCTTGAATTCGATTCCTTTAATCCTGGCATTGTCTTTGACTACCTGGGGATTGCCCTTTACTGCGGCCACATTGCCGTGGTCGGAGTGGTCATGGCTCACGGTTACAATATCGGCAGACTCGTTGATATTTCCGTAGCGGAGCTTATCGTTTGGCTCATAGGGGTCGGTGATAATTCTCACGCCACTGTCTGAGCTGATGAGGAACGATGCATGCCCCAGCCATTTAATCTTCATCTTAAACTTTCTCCTTGACTTTATTTTGGTGATCCCTGAGCGAGGGAAATGACCAGATTGACCATTGTCCGCACCGGTACCCCGGTGGCTCCTTTTATCTGATGGCCGCGCTCTTTATCCGTCAGGCTGGTGCCGGCGATATCCAGGTGTACCCAGGGGGTATCATCGACGAACTCGGCCAGAAATTTAGCCGCGGTGATGGCCCCGGCCAGCCGGCCGCCCACGTTTTTAATATCGGCGACGTCGCTTTTGTTCTGTTCACCGTATTCGTCATACATCGGCATTTGCCAGATGAACTCGCCCGCTTCTTTGCCCGCCGCCAGAACGCTGTCCATCAGCTCCTGGTTGTTGCCGAAGGCGCCGGTGCAGATATCACCCAGCGCGATGAGACAGGCCCCGGTCAGCGTGGCGGCGTCAACCATTTTCCTGGCACCGTGCTTTTTGGCATAGCTCAAGGCATCGGCCAGTATCAGCCTGCCTTCAGCATCAGTGGAGATTATCTCCATTGTCTTGCCGTTCATGGCGGTGAGCACATCCCCCGGCTTGAGCGCGTTGCCGTCGGGCAGGTTCTCCGTTGCCGGAATGAGCGCCATCACGTTGATTTTGGGCTTGAGCTGGGCGATGGCCGCAATGGCGGCCATGACTGCTGCGCCTCCAGCCATGTCTCCTTTCATTTCCTCAAGTTTCTCAGATGGCTTTATGGAGATGCCGCCGGAGTCAAAAGTAATAGCCTTGCCCACCAGGGCGATATCTGCTTCCGGTGAAGTACCGCCTTTGTAGTTGAGCGCGATGAATTTCGGCGGCTGCCGGCTTCCTTTAGCGACGCCCAGCAGCCCGCCCATACCCAGCTCTTTCATCTGCTCGGCATCGAGGACGGTAATCTCAAGGCCATTGCTTTCCGCCAGTTTCTTTGCCATATCCGCCATATCGGTGGGGGTCATGAAGTTGGCCGGTTCGTTGACCATGTCGCGGGCGAGGTTGGTCGCCTCGGCTATAATCTGTCCCTTATTTGCTCCCGCTTCAAGCTGCGCTTTTAATCGGTCGGCACCCACAATCGAGAGCTGCTTGATTTCACCAGGTCGGTCCTCTTTTTTGGTCATGTGCTTGCGGAACGTGTAAGTTCCAAGCATAGCACCTTCAGTGATGGCCTGTGCCGAATCAGCGGAGCTGATGTTGTTTATATCTGCTCCCTGGGGAACGGTAGCAATGGTGCTGATTTCTTTAGCGCGCAGCCAGCGGCAGGTCTCGGCCACCGCCCCCCGTACTTTGTTGACCGATAGCTCGCCTTGCTTGCCCAGTCCGACCACCACCACGCGGGCGGCCGGCAGCTTGCCCAGGCTGTGCACCAGCGTTATCTCGCTGGGTTTTCCCTTTATCTCGCCCTGCTTGACGAGCTGTGATATGGCACCATCGAGCGCCCTGTCCACGGCGGCCGTTTCCCCATCGGGGTTTTCCATGCCTTCAAAATGGTTCACGATGATGGCATCAGCCTCAATACTGGCGATATCACCTGAAATGACCTTAATCTCCATAATTCGAATCTCCTCTCATCGGTTTACCTCTCTGACAATCTTGTTCAGGACCGGCGCTATGTCCCGGGAAGTATCAACGGCAAAATGGTTTCGATTGATTTTCTGCACCGAGGTTTTCATCTTCTGAAAAACCGCCCAGTCAGCTTCCGAGTGGTCTTCCTCTGAAGCGGTGCCTTCCGTCCGGTTTCTGAGCCGTTCCTGCACCACCTCAGGCGGTGCTTCAACACGCACCAGAGTAAGCTTTGCATTCAGCTGGTAGGCAATATGGTAAAGGCGCTCGCGGTTCTTTTCCGCGAGATTGGTGGCATCCAGAACAATGGGTATCCCTTTTTTCAGCAGTCGCTCGATGAGGTGGTGAATAGCCTGGAAAAGGCGGGCGCTTTCCTCCACGCTATAGGCTGGCGACGGGAAAAGCGTCTTGCGCATGGCGTCGCTTTCCAGGATGATAACGGGGATTCTCTCCGCCAGCCGGCGGCAGAAAAATGATTTACCGGTCCCGGGCAGACCGCTGACGACAATGAAAGCTGGCTTGACCACTGGCTCGGGAAGTTGTCCCAGTCTTTCCAGAAGCTGCTCTGCGTCATTGATAACCTGCGTCTCGGTCACACCTTGATTATAGAATGTTTTCCACTATTGTGCCAGATGGCCGGGAGAGCCCGGTGGCTATTTTACTGGTTTTTGGCACCTGTCATGCGCTTTCACTGTAGAAGGCAACACCGAGGAGGCCGGGTCCGGTGTGGACACCCATTACCGGCGTAAATTCGGTGATGAAGAGCTCAGCACAATTGAATTGCGAGGCAACGCGATTTCTCAACACAATGGCGTTATCCAGAGCATCGGCGTGCATCACGGCCGCGTGGAGCGGCTCTCCTTTCACCACATTACGCTCCATCAGCTTCAGAATACGCTTCATGGCGCTTTCGATGGTGCGCGGAAGTGCGACCGTGCGAGCATCGGCGTGGTTGAGGGTGAATATGGGCTTGATTTGCAGGAGAGTATTGACCAGTGCCGCCGCCTGCGGCACACGCCCGCTTTTCACCAGATATTGAAGCGTGTCCAGCGTGGCGAACAGGTTTACGTGCTCCATGACATTCTCGGCTGTTTCCTTCACTTCATTCAGGTCATGCCCTTTCGCGGCTTCCCTTGCCGCAGCCAGCGCTACCAGCCCCTGCCCGGCGGCTGCGGTGGTACAGTCAAGCACGGCGATATTCAAGCCAGGCAGTGTTTTACCCATCATCTCTCTGGCTACCGATGCCGAGTTATACATGGCGCTGAACTTTGACGGCTCTGTGATGCAGAGGATGTTCTCTGCTCTCTGTCCTGCTTTCTGGAAGGCCTCAAGGTACAGTTCCGGTGAGGAGCTGGAGGTGGTCGGTGGCCTGGAAGCTTTACGGAGCCGCGCGTAGAACTCGGCAGCGCTGATGTCTATGCCGTCGCGGTAGGTCTTGTCCTCAAAAATAAGCTGAACCGGCACGATTTCAATGTCATATCGCGCCACCTGCTCCTGGGGGATGCAGGCGGTGGTGTCAGTTACCACAGATACCTTTTTCATTTGCTCTTTCTGGTCTGCCAGGCATGATAATCGCGGTCGAAAATTATGACATGGTAACGCTATTCTCTCAGCCTTCAACGTAAAAAGCGATGCCTAAAGTTCCCGTCCCGCAGGCGTAACCCATCAGCGGACTGAACTCCGTCAGCCACAGCTCAGCGCATTTGAATTCGGTGGCGACCCTTTCTTTAAGCTTTTCCGCTTCTTCGGGGGCATACGCGTGCATTACGGCAACATGGGCCACTTTATTGCCCACTTTATTTCGCATCATCTGCAGGATGCGCTCAATACCCCGTTTCTTATTCCTCACCGCACCGGCGAAATGAACCACGTCAGAAACGGTAAAAATGGGCCTGATGCTGAGTATGGACCCTACCCTGGCCGCAATCCTGGGGATGCGCCCGGAACGATACACGTGCTGTATGGTTTCCAGGAGGACAATGACGTGTACCCGCTCTCTCATGTCCAGGGCAGCACTGGTTACCGCAGACATATCTTTTCCTTCTCGCGCGGCGCGGGCGGCCGCCAGAGCGACAAAGCCCTCGGCTGGGGTAGCTGTATGTGAGTCCAGGACCTCAATTCGAGTATCAGGGTGTTCGCTCTGGACGATTTCTCTGGCTTCGCAGGCGACATTGTAAACGGCGCTGAGTTTTACCGAAACGGTTACGCAGACGATGTTCTTGGCCACCTGCCTGGCCTCGTAGAAAGCATTAAGGCAGTCTTGAGGGGAAGATGCCGCGGTTTTGAATGAATCGGGGTCTTTGAGGAATAGCTCGTATGCCTCCGTCGGGGTAACATCCACCCAGTCTTTGTACAATTTGCCCCCCGCGTAGAAATTGAGGGGTATGATTCCAATCCCGTATTGTTCAACCAGGTCACGGTTGAGGCACGCGATGCTGTCTGTTACGACTGCTACCTTTTGCGTCAGAAGGTCCTCCTCTTGGTCAACGATGGGGTGGGGTAAAAAGGGCGTAGCGTTCCAATATTCGCCGGCTCTTTCTGAGCCACCGCTCCATGAGTGGCGGAATCAGGAAAAGCCCCCACATTACCAGAATAAGGCCAGCGAAGGTCTCTACACTGAGCCTTCCGCCCACGTAATAGACCACCATGGTCATCGTCAGTAGTCCGGAAATGATTAATAAGGCGATGCGCAACCACCGCTGGCGCAGGCGAATGAAAGCGGCTATGGTCAAGGCCAGGATGAGAAAACTCAGCGCAATCCAGGGAGCGAAATAGTTGACGCGCTCAAAAGTCTGACCGGTTATCTGGGCTCCCGGTACCAAGGTTAGAAACCAGCCAATTATAATTGGCGTGGGGAGCAGCATTAAAGAACTCAACAGCCAGTCTCTTCTGGCCGTCTGAGCCACGATGCAGAAAAGCCACCACAGGGCAAGCAGGAAATAAAACGGGATGGTCAGCAGTGACCACTCTCTGGGCAGATAGGGGAGGGTAAGTCCCACCGCTGCTACCGGGATGAGCGAGTAACCGAGCCAGGGGAAAACCCAGGCCGGCTTGCCGTGCCACCACCCGTAAATGCATGCGCCAATTACCAGGGCCAGGATAACGGATAGCCAGGCAAGGTGGTGCCACCAGTTGAGGGCAAACAGGGCAGAGAAAAGCAGGTGTGGTGTGGCGGCTAAGAAGGCCTGCCGCCAGCTGCCCTGGCTGTGGGCTTCATATATCTGCCTGGCGATTACCCTGGCGGAGCCCAGCAATCCGAGACAGGTTCTTTCCGCTTCTTCCTCGGAAAGGCCGGACTCCTTCAGCTCATCGAGCCTGTCTTCAATATGCGTCTCCAGCTCGTTGATGACCTCTTTCTCTTCACCGAGGTCTATCCTCAGGTTGTGCCGGATGATTTCCAGATAGTGATTACGCGCTGTGGTCATCGCTTTGCCCGTCTAATCCTCTGCTGGCTGCAATATCATATTCACCGCGTTGATGAAATCCTGCCACTGGACTCTCTCCGTGGAGAGCTTGGTGCGTCCTTTGGCCGTAATGTGGTAGTATCGCCTCGGTCGTCCGTTGGACAGCATCTGCCACTTACCAAGAATCAGGCCGGCCTTTTCCACGCGATGAAGCGCCGGGTACAACGTACCTTCCTTGAAGTTGAAGTAGCCCTGACTCCTTTTCTCCAGCTCCTTGATAATCTGGTAACCGTACATTGGCTGCTGCGCCAGCAGGCAGAGAAGCAGGGAGTCAGAGTTGCCCTTAATAAGTTCTCGCTTTTGTACCATAATTACCTCGTATAATATAGTACTTTGTCTTTCTATGTATAATTTTACTCACATAAACGCCAAGTTGCAATAGATTATAAACATTCTTCTGAATTATTGTTAGATAGAAGATAATTGGCAATGCACAGGCTCTTATGTGGGCTGCTTTTGCTTCGCCTATTCCTGACCTTCAGTAAGTTCCACCAGCTGGCGCAGGACTTCTGCCATTTTATCCAGCTCTTCTCCCCAGCCAGCCCAGTCGCCTTCCTTGAGATATTCCTGTGCTTTGTCGTAGTGTTCCTGCGCGAGCCGGGTCAGTTCCGCCAGTTGGTCCGGTTTTTCCGGCGTTGCCGGGGCGGTTGCTGGCAGCTCTTCAGTGGGCAGGCCGGCGTAGATGGCATTCAGGCACTCAGCAAGGGTCTCTTTCATCACGATGAGGTCGCCGCTGGCCACCACCACTCTTTTCAGTTCCGGCAGCTGTCCTCTCTCGGCTCGGAGGTAGATTGGCTCCACGTAGAGTATTGATTTTTCAATCGGTATAACCAGTAGATTGCCACGGATAACCGTGGACCCTTTCTGCCCCCACAAAGTGAGTTGTTCGGATATGGTGGGGTCCTGGTCAATCCTGGCTTCAATCTGTCTTGGACCATAGATCAGCTTGTCTTTAGGGAAATTGTAGGCAATGAGTTTACCGTACTTGTCACCGTCACTGCGGGCGGCCAGCCATGTTATCATGTTGTCTTTCTGGGCGGGAGTGAAGGGGAGCATGAGCACAAATTCCTCCCGCTCTTCACCGGGCAGCCTCATAATTACGTAGTAAGGCTCCAGGTTGCGTTCAGCATCAGCATACGTTTCCACAGGAACGGTCCACAGGTCCTCCTTATTGTAAAAGACACGCGGGTCGGTCATGTGATAGGTCTGATAAACAGAAGCCTGGACCTGGAAGAGGTCCAGAGGATAGCGCAGATGCTCCCGGAGAGTTTCCGGCATTTCATCAATAGGGCGGAACAGGGCCGGGAACATGGAGGCGTAGGTATTTACTATTGCATCTTCCGGGTCAATGAGGTAGAACGTAGCGGAGCCATCATAGGCATTGACGACCACCTTGACGCTGTTTCGGACATAATTGATACCGCTGGCATTGGGCTGGGAATATGGATACCGGTCCGAAACCGTGTAGGCATCCTGTATCCAATATAGCTGTCCATTGTCAATGACAATGTACGGGTCACTATCGAGCTTCAGGAAAGGAGCGATGCGATTCGCTCTCTCCTGAATGTTGCGGCGGTATAGGAGCTGGCTTCTTTCGGAAAGCTCGTCACTGATGAGGATATTAATATCGCCCAGCTCCCAGCTAAAGGCCAGCTTGCGCAGAAATGAATTGAGCCCGATACCGCTTTCCGCCTCATAGCGAGTATAGACATTGGTATCTCCTTTGGGATAATCGAATTCGGCAATCCCGGTGTTGACGATTACATAGTCACCCGTTTTTTCGCCGAAGTAAATTTCCGGTCTATTTATCTCAAAGGTGCCAATCGGCGGGACGTCCTTAATCAACAAGTTGGGTAGTCCCTGCTCGGTAACCTCGTTGGTGGGACTCATGGCCACGCCATAACCGTGCGTGAACTGCAATCGGCGGTTCACCCATGTCTGCGCCTGGGAGGCGAGTTTTTCGGGGGAAAGCTCTCGTGCGCCGATGAGTATCTGGCGGTAACTGCCATCAATCTGATAGCGATCAACATCGATATCGGTAAAATCGTAGTATAGCCTGATGGACTGTATCTGGTTGTACGTGTCTTTAATGGGGCGGTAATCCCATAACCTGATATTGTTTATGGTGGTGCTGTTCTGAAGGATGTCTTCTTCGCTGGGGGCAACTTCAATGGGTATATCCCTTACCTCAATGAGGTCAAGGCCGAAGGCCAGGCGGGTGAGCTGGATATTATTTTTAATATAAGGTCTTTCCCGTGCCAGTTCACTTGGCTCCACCTGAAACCGCTGCATTACGGCTGGATAGATGCTGCCGAAGATGATGGCGATGGCAACCCACAGAACAACCGGCCCGAGGACCCAGCGCCAGCCGCGACGGAAAATGCCGATTATCATCAGCAAGCCGGATACTATGGTGACGGCAATGAGGAATCGCCATGCCAGCAACTGAGCGTGAGCATCGGTATAACCGGCGCCAAAAATAACACTGCGTTCCGAATAGAGCAGGTCGAAGATCTGCAGTCGATAGCTCCAGGCGATGAGAAAGAAAATGACGGCGCCAAGTGCCAGGAGGTGCCCCTTCATCCAGCGGGTAAAGCCGCTGCGATTAAAACCAATATTTAAAAAGTATACGGTTCCGGTAAAGAGCAGAATCAGTACTACTGCCCAGACCAGCCATTCCTGAATGAAATGGTAGAGGGGCAGATGAAAAATATAAAAGCCCACGTCTCTTTGCAGCAGTGGCTCAGTTACGTTGAAATCGGTGGCATGGGCAAAGCGCAGCACCATTTCCCAGTGGCCGGAAGTAACGAGGCCGAAAATAAGGCTGATAAAGGCAGCCGCGGCAAGGACGCCAATGTCTACGGCACGGCGCAACACCAGTAAACCCTGACCGGTAAGTGTATTGCCTCCAGTGGGCGGCGATAGCCGCCGCGCCAGGAAGAGATTTGCTAAAAGCAGAGCCAGGAAAACAAAAGCGCCCGCGAAAAAGAGCCAGACTCTGGTGGTCAGTATGGTCGTGTAGACGCTGGCAACCCCCAGGCTGTCAAACCAGAGCCACTCGGTATAGATACCTTTGCCGATGCTGGCAAAGATAAACAGAACAATGAATGCCCCGATGGCAATCAGCCATCTTCTGGTCTGGCGGGGCCTCACCGTGCCTTTCTGAGGCTGGTTCGAGCCGGAACTGACCTTCCCCCATATTTTATCTAATTCATCGAAGTAGCTCATAACTTCAGCTTCCAGAAACTGGTCAGCCGGCTGAACTCAATCATGCCGCTTTCGGCAATGTTTTCAATCTCAATACCGGACTCAACCGCCGCCGCTACCGGGTTCAGACCACCGAGCAATACCATGCCCACGCGGTTCAAACCGATGACAATCTGGCAGATAGGCTCGCTGGTGTTTCCCAGCGCGTAGACACCGTGAATCCCCGCTTCCCTGAGTGAATCTATGGCTTCCTGAGCCACTGCCCTTGCCGGAGCCGGTATTTCGCGGAAGTTGGCCAGTATTTTACCGTGGCCGGTCCTGACGGCTTCACCAACCGTGGTCATTTTAGCCCGGATATACTGCTCGGATGGGTCCAGTGAGGTGCCGGCGTAGTTGATAATGGCTACAAAGCGCCTTGGTTTGGAGTCTCTTATTTCCAGCACGCCACCAAACTTGGATTCGGTGGGGATGCCCGCTTTTAACAGGATGCCGTTGATAACCACGCTGCAAACAGTGGCCAGCCCGATCTTCCCTCTGGGAACAACTACCGAACCCAGCTTCTCCCCTTCGGAAGCAGTAGCGACAAGGTCGCTGACACCGAGTCCGGCACGGAAAGCCTCACCCATGACAGCCACTGTTTTCTTAAAATCAGCCTGGTCAATGATTGAGGTATTTATGGGTATCTGGCCGGTACGGGTTTTCGGGTCAAACGTGGTGTGGAAGGCGAGCAGTTCAAGTTTTTCGTGGATGAAGCCGACCTGCTCCGGAGCCAGCGCCATCTTGAGTTCTTCAACGCCATGTTCAGTAAGCATCCGACCGTCGTGGCCCATTGGCTGCGTGTAGCCACGCTCATCGGTTATTCTGAGATGGTACCGGACCGCTCTTTCACTCAGGAAAATGCCATGTCGCTCCAGTTCCCGGGCGATGTGAATTGACCCGAGCGGCTCCGTAGACTCGCTCAAGACCTTGAAGATGGCGATTATTTTTCTTTCCGTTTCGAAGTTTGCTACCTGTACCATGGCGACTCCCTTTTATCAGATAGACTTCTGCTATTATAACATTAACATGGGAAAAGCTGAATGACGTGTTCTTTGCCATTCTGCGAGCGCTCGTCGGAAAAACAAGGAGTACAGGTTTTCCGTGGCCACCGTTGTGACCACACTACCCTTTAACTGGTAAGCAACTAAAAGTAAACGATATGGCTTTTTCTTGAGCCATGCCAATGCGCAAGCGGCGCATACCCATCCCTTCCCTCCTGGACAGCGGAGGAGGCAGACTCACAGGATTGGCAGGTACCTTTTCAGCTCGTACTCGGTCACCTGTGTCCGGTACTGGTCCCACTCGATTTTTTTGTTCTTGATGAACGCGTTGAAGACGTGGTCGCCGAGTGCTTTCCGTACCAGTTCGCTTTTCTCAGTCAGCAGTATCGCTTCCTGCAGGCTGGCCGGCAAGGTATCAATGCCTCTCTTTTTCCTCTCCTCTTCGCTCATCTCGTAAACGTTCTCTTCAATTGGCGCTGGTGCTTCGTACCCTTTTTCAATGCCGTCCAGCCCGGCGGCAAGCATGACGCTGAAGGCGAGGTACGGGTTGCAGGCCGGGTCAGGGGAGCGGAATTCAATTCTGGTAGCCTTCTCCCGTCCCGGTCGGTACTCGGGGACTCGAATCAGGTCGGACCGGTTGCGCCGTGCCCAAGAGAGGTAGACCGGTGCCTCATATCCAGGGACGAGTCGTTTGTAGGAGTTTACCCACTGGTTGGTTACGGCGGTAATCTCGGGGGCGTGCTTCAGCAGTCCGGCGATAAAAGACTTTGCTGCTTTGGAAAGGTGGTAGGGGTCTTTGGGGTCAAAGAAGGCATTCTTATCACCGGTAAAAAGTGACTGGTGCGTGTGCATACCGCTGCCGTTCTCGCCGAGCACCGGCTTGGGCATGAAGGTGGCGTAGACGCCATATTGCAGGGCCACCTCTTTGACCACCAGGCGGTAAGTCATCACGCTGTCCGCCATGGTCATGGCATCCGTATACCTCATGTCAATTTCATGCTGGCTGGGGGCAACCTCGTGGTGGGAATACTCCACACCAATGCCCATCTCTTCAAGAGTAAGAACGGTGTCTTTTCTCATATCGGTAGCGGCATCCCGAGGCGTAAGGTCGAAATAACCTCCATGGTCCAGGAATTCTGTGCCCTCCGAGTCGCGGAAATAGAAAAATTCCAGTTCCGGTCCCACATAGTAGGTGTAGCCCAGGTCCGCGGCCTTTTTTAAGTTTCGCTTCAGGACAAATCGCGGGTCGCCATCAAATGGCTCACCGCCCGGTTTTAAAATGTCGCAGAACATGCGCGCCACGGCACGGTGCTCTTTTGCCCGCCAGGGCAGCAACTGAAAGGTGTCCGGGTCGGGCAGCGCCACCATGTCGCTTTCATCAATGCGGGCAAAACCCTCAATAGAAGAGCCGTCAAAGCCCATTCCTTCTTCGAGGGCGCCCTCCAGCTCCTCAACCGTTATGGCGAAGTTCTTGAGGAAACCGAGGATGTCGGTGAACCACAGCCGGATGAACTTGATATCATTTTCCCTGGCCATCTTGAGGACATATTCCTTGCCTTCTTCTCTATTTCCTTTTGCCATTTTTGACCTCCATAATGTATTGATTATAAGTTAGATTGCGTTTTCGCCGGCTTCGCCGGTTCTGACGCGAACTGCGTCTTCCACGGGCAGGACAAATATCTTGCCATCTCCCATATTGCCGGTACGGGCGCTGGTGGTGATGGCGTTGACCGTCCTGGTCATGTCATCGTCGAGGACCACAACCTCAACCTTGATTTTGGGCAGGAAATCCACACGGTATTCACCGACGCGCCATTGCAAAGAAATTCCCTTCTGCCGTCCCCGCCCGCTCACCTCAGTGATAGTCATGCCAAAGTAGCCGTTGTCCTCCAATGCTTTGCGCACCGGCTCCAGTTTTTCCTCCCTGATGATGGCCTCTACCTTCTTCATCGCAGCACACCTCCGTAAGTCCTTTCACCATGCTGAGCGATGTCCAGCCCCACCGTTTCCTCCATGCCGCTGACCCTCAGTCCGATGGTAACATCCACAGCCTTGGCCAGGACCCAGGTGGCAGCGAAGGCAAATATCCATACCGCGGCCACGGCGGTAATTTGTTTACCCAATTGTAGCACATTACCCAGTAGCAGACCATCGGCGCCAGCGGAGTTAACGGCAGCGCTGGCAAAGATTCCGGTGGCGATGGCGCCCCAGGTGCCACCCATGCCATGCACTGCCCAGACGTCCAGGGATTCATCGATATGCCGGCGCATGCGGAAGAGCATGAAGTAGTGGCAGACCAGCGCCGAGGAAATTAATATCCAGGCGGTATCTCCAGAACTAACTGACATTTCAGAACTCCTGCTTTAGCTTTTATACTTCCAGTTTAAACCGGAATTGTTTCCAGGAGATTACAGGCAGGTAAAATCTGTGTTACCGGATAAGGCAGGAGGTCGGCCTAGCTATGGCAGTTGAAGCGGTAGCCGATGTTCCGCACCGTCAAAATAAAGGTGTGGCCCAGGCCTTCAATCTTGCTTCTGAGGCGCCTGATATGGACGTCAACTGTCCGGTCACCGCCGAAATAATCGTATCCCCAGACCTGGTTTAGCAAAGAATCACGGGTATAAACCCGGCCGGGATGGCTGGCGAGGAATCGGAGCAGCTCGTATTCTTTGAAGGTGCACGCAATACGCTGGCCACTGAGAGACACCTCGCATTTGGCCAGGTCAATCACCAGGTCGCCGCATCGGATAACCTCGCTTGATTCAAGTCTGCCAGTCCTGTTCAGCAGCCTTTTAATCCGCAGCACCAGTTCGCCAGCATCACCCGAATCAATGATGAAATCATCGACGGCCTCCAGGTCAATGTCCGGGCGGTCAGCAATCCGCCTGTTTATCAGGGCAATAACGGGCAACTGTCTTACTTTTTTTATCTTCTGGAGAAGCTCGGTTGTGCCTGAATCACTTTGCCCACTCACCCCCAGCATTACCAGGTCCGGAGCCCTCTCCCTGACTTGCTTGATTATATCTTCATTCGTGGGCACAGTTGAGCAGTCGAACCCTCTCTGGACAAGCCCGGAATAAATGCCGTTTAAGTTCTGTTTCTCTTCGGTGATGATAAGAATACGGGGCAAGATGTCACCTCTTCTTCAATGTGCGTAGATTCTACCATATGGTCTCAGGTAGAGGGGGAAAAGCTTGATGAATTTACCCTTTAATATCTTATCCGCATTATATTTAAAGTGGTGGGCAAACTCAATGACCAGTTTTCTGACCAGTTGCCAGTCGTCTTCACCTGGTTCGGCAATGCCTACTTCTCTACCCAGCTGGTACTTCTCCACGCTACCCCTGAGGTAGATAGCGCCGCCGTGCATTCCGGTGCCGATGAACCTGGCCCTGTGCTCTCCTCCGCCATTGAGTCCCAGCAAAATCATCACACCTCCGGCTATGTATTCACCGAGGAAGTCCTGGGCCGTGCCGCCGATGACTACCGTCGGCTTCTTTTCCTGGTACTCTTTCATATGGATGCCCGCCCGGTAGCCGACGCTGTCGCGGACGAAAATTTTGCCGCCGCGTGCGGAGAGGCCAACAATGTCGCCGGCGTGGCCATGAACGATGATTTCCCCGTTGTTCATGGTATTACCGCAGCCATCCTGGGCGTTACCGTAAACGGTGATCCTGGAGCCATTCATGAAAGCACCGAGGTCATTGCCGGGCGTCCCGTGAATCTCAATTTCCAGAGGCGTGTCCAGGCTGGTGCCAATGTAGCGCTGACCGTAAACATTATGCAGTTCAACCTGCTTCGTGCCGTTGCTGGCCAGCTCCTTGAGGCGTATGTTGAGCTCACGGTAGTAAATGCCGCTGGCATCTATCTTCACTTTCTGGTCGATTCCTGCCTCAGTTGTCATCTCAGCTCCCCGCCATCCTCACGCCGAGGATATTGAGTTCGTTTTCATTGAGTCCCACCCCTCTCAGGGCGAGCCGGTTGCCGCGCAGGCTTTCCAGCGCGTTGATGCCCATGCCGCCGAGCATGTCCTTCAGCTCCAGGCTCCAGCCGCGCAGCAGATTGGCCAGCCTCCGGGCGCCGATGTCAGGGTTCACCCGCTTGGAGAGAAAGAGATCGCTGGTGCAGATGCCCCAGGCGCACTTCCCGGTGTGGCATTGCTGGCACAGGCGGCAGCCCAGGGCAATGAGTGCGGCCGTGCCGATGTATACCGCGTCCGCACCGAGGGCAATCGCTTTGGCGACATCGGCGCTGCCGCGAATGCCGCCGGAAACGACAATCGAAGCCCGGTTGCGTATGCCTTCCTGGCGCAGGCGGCTGTCCACCGAGGCCAGAGCCAGCTCAATCGGTATGCCGACGTTATCTCGAATCACCTTGGGGGCAGCCCCGGTGGCGCCCCGCAGCCCGTCGAGGACGATGATGTCGGCGCTGGCGCGGACCATACCGCTGGCGATGGCCGCCGAGTTATGCACCGCGGCTATCTTCACCGATACCGGTTTCTGATAATGAGTGGCCTCTTTCAGCGCGTAGACAAGCTGTGCCAGGTCCTCAATGGAGTAGATATCATGCTGCGGTGCCGGGGAGAGAGCATCGGTGCCCTGGGGAATCATGCGGGTGGTGGAGACCTCGGCGCTGACTTTCTCTCCGGGCAGATGGCCGCCGATACCGGGCTTGGCCCCCTGGCCGATTTTAATTTCCACGACGCGGGCGACATCAAGGTATTCCGGGTGAACGCCGAAGCGTCCCGACGCCACCTGAACGGTGGTATTATTTCCATACCGGTAGAGGCTGGGGTGCAGCCCGCCCTCGCCGGTATTCCACAGCGTGCCCATCTCGGTGGCCGCCCGGGCCAGCGACTGGTGCACATTGAGGCTTACCGCACCGTAAGACATGGCGGCAAACATCACCGGGACTTCCAGCTTGACCTGAGGAGTCAGTTTCGTTTTCAGATTAAGGTCTGAGTCAAATTCCAGACGGTCGGGTTTGCCACCCAGAAAGGTGGTCAGCTCCATCGGCTCACGCAGCGGGTCGATGGACGGGTTGGTCACCTGGCTGGCGTTGAGCACCAGATGGTCCCAGTAGATGCGCTGGCCCTTGTCGTTGCCCATGCCGGTGAGGAGGATACCGCCCGTTTCGGCCTGCTTGATGATGTCCTCGATGTACTCCGGGCGCCAGTTATAATTGTCGCGGTATTCGAGCGGGTTGCGCCGTACCGTCAGTGCTCCGGTAGGGCAGAAGGTGACGCAGCGGTGACAGCCAGCACAGTTCTCGGTGCGGCTCTTCATCTCGTCATCTTCAGCGTCAAAGTAATGGTTTTCAAAAGAGCACTGGTTGACGCATACCTCACACTTGATGCAGCGTTCTGTATCTCTCTCAACCAGAAACTTGGGCGGTAAATATGTTTTCACCTTCCTCACCCCTCAATTCGTATCGCTATTCCTTTTTTCGCCAGATACTCTTTGGTCTCCGGGATGGAATATGTGCCGTAGTGGAAAATGCTGGCCGCCAGCACGGCATCTGCCTTGCCGGCCACCAGTGCCTGATAGAGATCTTCCAGCGTGCCGGCACCGCCGCTGGCGATAACCGGCACCGACACCGCTTCGGAGATGGCGCTGGTAAGTTCGAGGTCATAGCCAGCACGGTGTCCATCGGCGTCAATGCTGGTCAGCAAAATCTCCCCCGCCCCCATTTCCACGGCCCGGTGGGCCCAGGAGGCCGCATCAATGCCGGTCGGTTTCTGGCCGCTGTGAGTATATACCTCCCACTTGATTTTTTGATTATGCGGCACGCGCTTGGCATCGATGGCGACGACGATACACTGGCTGCCGAACCTGGCGGCTCCCTCACATATCAATTCCGGGGTAAGCACCGCGGCGGTGTTGATGGAAACTTTATCCGCACCCGCTTTCAGCAGGCGGCGCATGTCACCCGTTGTTCTCAATCCGCCGCCGACGGTGAGCGGTATAAACACCTGCTCCGAGATGCGCTCCACCACGTCAATAAGCGTATCACGACCCTCCGGCGTGGCACTGATATCGAGAAAGACCAGCTCATCCGCACCCTGCTGGTAGTAGAAGGCAGCCAGTTCCACCGGGTCGCCGGCGTCGCGCAGCTGGATGAAGCTGGTTCCCTTGACCACCCGCCCGTCTTTGACATCGAGGCAGGGGATAATGCGCTTAGTGAGCATAGGAAATGAACTCCTCATTTACGGGTTTCATCGGTGTCTGCAAAGGTGTTTGCAGGCTGCCGACGATTGGTTCGCCGCCGGCCGGAATCCAGGCATCGTCGAGGTCAGGGCAGATGAGGCGAATGGCCGATTCCTCGGAGGAAAGGTAAAGCCTGCTGCCCTTCACGCCCACGGTCAGCGGGCGCAGACGTATACGGTCGGTGAGCCCTATCATCTCCCCGTGATGTGCCATGATAACGGTAAACGGCCCATTCAGGAGCAGGCTGCCATAGACCTGGCGCAGGGTGCGCAGCAGTTCCTGTTCCGCCGGGGGACGGCGCTCAATCTCAGACCAGAATGGCGCCGCCAGAATGCGGGCCACAATCTCAATAGGCAACTCGTGCTTCCGCATCAGCAGGTCGATAGCATAGGCGACCACCTCGGTATCGGTCTGCATGGTGCAGTGGTAGCCGTACTGCTCCAGATAGCGCCGGTTTATCCCGTAGGAAGATATCTCTCCGTTGTGTACCACCGTCCAGTCCAGGATACAGAACGGGTGGGCACCACCCCACCACCCCGGAGTATTGGTCGGGAAGCGACCGTGCGCTGTCCACAGATAGCCTGCATACTGTTCCAGGCAGAAGTACTCGGCGATTTCCTCCGGGTAGCCCACCCCCTTGAAGACGCCCATGTTCTTGCCACTGGAAAAGACGAAGGCGTCCTGGAGCCGGGTGTTGATGTTCATCACCTGCTCCACAACGTAGTCATCATCCGACTGACCTTCCGGCTTCTGCTCGTTGATATCCAGAAAATATCGCCAGACTGCGGGCGGTTCGGTAATTGCCTTTGTCGGTTGGGTGGGAACCTTTTCCTGGTGTATAAGCTGAAACCGCTTCCTGAGCAACGACTCTATCTCTTCCTGTCCATTCCGGGTGAGGTACATGACGTGGAAGGCATAGAGGTCGGCGTAGTCGGGGTAAATCCCGTAGACGCCGAACCCACCGCCGAGTCCGTTGCCGCGGTCATGCATGTTGGCGATGGCCCTGATGATGTCTCTCCCCGAGAACCTGCTGCCGGAGGTGTCCATCATGCCAAATATGGAGCAGGCATCGATTACTTTATCGTCCTGGTACGGATTCTGCATTAGGTTGAGGTCTTTCATGGTAACACTCCGCGCCAAATAAATTATTCGCCGGCAATTACTTCTTCAAGTTCTTCTGCAACAACGGGCGAGACCACCGCGCCGGCGGGCAATTCCAGTTCCGGCCGCCACATTTCTCCGGGCAGGGAAGTCAGCCCAAAATCATCAGCCACAAGTGCCTGCTTGAATTCATCCACATTTATCTGGTTTTTGATTAAATTACGGATAATGCCTGCTTTCTCAATGTCGCCGGCGAAGATGAGGCCAACCACAACACCATCTTTCAGGATTATTTTTCGGTAGGCGCCGTCCTTGCTCGAAGTGAGCACTTCATAGCTGTCATCCGGTGGCATCACCATCCCGGCCGAGACCACGTTCAGGCCGAAATACTTGAGCGAGTTCATAGCCATCCCGCCCGGGTATTCCGTCGGCTGGCCGGCCATATTGAAGCCAGCAGTACGCCCGCCGATATAGGCATTGGGCCAGATGGGGGTGAGCCGGCATTCCCCGTAGGGGATGTCGAAGGCTTCCGCAACATCGCCGCAGGCGTAAATGTCAGGATGTGAGGTGGCCATATGATGGTCAACGACGATGCCCCGGTTTATCTTTATCCCGGTGTCATTGACCAGGTCAATTCGCGGGCGGACGCCGATGGCAATTATGACCATGTGGCAGGGAATCCTGTCGCCGTTATCAAGGGTGACGTCCTCCACTCTTTCCCCTCGGCCGTTTATTTCGGAAACGACATGGCCGGTGATAATGTCTACTCCGGCCTGCCGCAGCACACTGTCCTCAAGGGCAGACGCCTCTTCATCCAGGATCATGTTGAGCACCCGGTCCTTCATCTCAACGATGGTGACTCTGGCGCTGCGCTTGACCAGCGCTTCGGTTACGCTGACACCGATGAGGCCGCCCCCGATAACCACCACCCGGTCTGTTTCATCAAGGTGACAGTCAATGGCTTTGGCATCGTCTAATGTGGTGAAGCTAAAGATACCTTCCCGTCCGGCGCCTTTAAGGGGCGGGACAATGGGCAGGCCGCCGGTCGCCAGCAGCAGTTTCTGCCAGGAAATCGTGCTTCCGGAGTCCAGCACCAGGGTGCGATTGGCAAGGTCAAGGCTTCTCGCCTTCTGGCCCAGTATGGTGCTGATAAGGTTGCGCTCGTAGAAATCAGCCGGTCGATACAGCATTCGCTCCAGCGAGCACCCTTCCGCCAGGTGCTCGGAAATGAGCGGTCGCGAGTAAGCAGGGTAGGGCTCATCGGAG
>JADHXF010000071.1 GCA_016783105.1 Dehalococcoidales bacterium
CCCTGTGTCCCCCTCTCCTTCCAAGGAGAGGGGGATTTTTTTAAAAGAGGGGCTTCGCCCCTCTTGAACACCCCTTGGTAGAAACTCAAACCCTTATAAATTCTAATCGCAGAACCTGTTTCGTGCCTTTGGTTACCTTCGCCCGTTCGTCAATACGCCAGCCGGCTACCCAGATAATCTGTTCGGGTGAGCAGATAATCGGCACCCGCCGCCGCCAGGCCCGGGGTATTTTGCTGTCAATCATGAATTCGTTCAGTTTCTTGGGCTGGCTCATGCCCAGAGGCTGAAAGCGGTCGCCGGGACGGCGCGGGCGTACGGTCAGTTTATCTCCCGTTCGGTCAAGGTCAAAGCAGGCAGTATAGCTGTCGTCATCATCCGCAACCTGCTTCCGGGCAATAACATCGGCCATGACCCGCCAGCCCGGCAGTGCCGTTTCCCCCGGTATCTTTAAATTATGTTCTTTTGTTATATCCGGGAATGGTGACAGGGCTGCGGGGTCGCTGCCCAGAAGATAGCGGTCATACTCGATGGCGAAGACCAGGCCATCGGGCAGGGTGATGATTTTTCCCGCCGGCTTGCGCAGAGAGGTCAGGACTTCTTCGATATGCCGGCTCTCGATATCCATCAGGTTGCCAACCAGCTTCTCCATGGCGGCTCGCAGCAGGTGGCGTTGCAGGGCAGGCGGCAGCTTGATAAAACGCTCCCGGTCCAGAATTACCGTTCTTTCCTGTTCGGTAACGATGTTGCCGCCCAATTCAAGGGCGACCTCTTCCAGAGCGGCGAGGTCGTCGGAGGCAATGCGGGCGGTGCGGAGCAGGGCATCGCCTACCTGCGGGTTATAGCTCTGGAGAAGAGGAATAAGCTGCTGCCGGATCCGGTTCCTCAGCGGTGACAGAGAAAGATTGGAGGTATCAAGGCGCGGTTTAAGCCGGTAACGGCGGCAGTAAGCGACCGTCTCCTCCCGGCTCATTTTCAGCAGCGGCCGGATTACGTTCAGGGCAACCTTCCCGGGACGCCACTGGCTGGATGGCTGCAGTCCTCGCAGCCCCCGCGTGCCGCTGCCCCGGATTAAATGCATCAGGATGGTTTCGATATGGTCGTCAAGAGTGTGCCCTACCGCCACGGCATCGGCTCCGGTAGCTCTGGCAACATCAGCCAGGAAATTATAACGCACTTCGCGTGCCGCCTCTTCCAGGGAGAGGCGCTCGCTTTTCTGATAGGCTTTCACATCTCGCTTTTCCACGGTGGCTGGCAAACCAAGCCTTTGCGCCAGGTCGGTCACGTAGTTGGCATCAGCGTCGGACTCGTCACCGCGCAGCTGGTGGTTGAGGTGGGCAACGTGCAGCGCGACACCCGGTTTATCCCGCAGCCCGAGTAAAATATGCAGGAGGCAGACCGAGTCGGGGCCGCCTGAGACCGCCGCCACCACTTTACCCCCCTCCGGTATCAGGCGGTGTGCCATGATAAATTTAAAAACCAGCTCGGGTAAATCGACCGTGTGTCTTTGTTTCATCGATGCCACCGGTAACTTAATTCGACTTGAGGATGAGTTTCGTGCGGTGAACTGATTTCGGGGGTTCCGTGAACCCCAGGGCGGCGGACACCTGCTCGGGCCTTCCCGAACCGCCGCTGTCGCAGCGCAGCCTCATCCCGACGGTACAGTGATTGTTCTGATAGTCGAGCAGCCATATATCATCGATTAGCGCCCTCAAATCGTAATGTCGCGGGCCGGTGTCTCGCTGGTGCTGCCAGGGAAGATTATCAAGGGAGAGGAGAGAAGCAATGGCGGACGCTAACTCCGGCTGTCCCTTTTCCGTTGCCAGCTCCACGGTGTATTCCGCGAAGCGAATCTGCGACTGTAGTGAGGGCAAGGTCTCGGCAATCGGGATGACCTGAAGGATTTCAAAGCCAGCGGGCAATTGCCGGGTTACCGCTGCCGTGAAGAAATGCGGCGAGACCTGCTTGGTCAGGGTAATATCCATCAGTTCCGCCTGGCTGGTAACACCTACGGCGAGCGGCGCCGCCAGAGAAATTTTAGGGTGAGGATGAAATCCTTCGGAATAAGCAAGCAATATGCCGGCACGGCTTAAGGCTCTCTGCCAGAGACGCATGATATCAAGATGGGAAATGTATTTTACTTCCTCGCCACGACGGTATTTTATACGTAAATGGTGCATTGCTTTTTGATATCAGGATTATTCGGTTTCCTTTTTCTGTTCTGCCTGGCCGGGCTGTCCGCTTCCGGCTGGTTTTTCCTTGGTGAGCAGGATTTTTTCGATTTTACGACCGCGCATCTCGGTGATAACCAGCTTCAGGCCTTTATATCGAAATTGCTCGTTCTGCTTCGGAATATGCCCCAGCAGGTGCAGGACAAAACCGGCTGCTGTTTCATAGTCACCCTCGGGCAGGTCAAGCTCCATCTCTTCGTTCACTTCCTCGATGCGCATGCCGCCGTCGACCTGAAAGGTGTACTCATTTATGACCTCGAACTCTTTCTCCACTTCCGCCAGCTCATCACCCACCGGGCCGACGATTTCCTCGACCAGCCTGGTCAGGCTGACGATGCCGGCGGTGCCGCCGTACTCATCAATGGCAACGCACATGCGGAAGTTCTTATCCCGCATCTCGGCGAAGAGGTCGTTAATGCGCTTGGACTCCGGAGCGAAGTAGGCGGGGCGTACCAGCTCGTCAATGGTGCTGTCTTTGTCAAATCCGTCTTTCGCCCGGGCCATGAGCACGTCCTTGACGGAGAGGATGCCGACCACGTTATCCATGTTCTCCTGGTAGACGGGGAAGCGGGACAGAGGCGATTCCGAATAAAGGTTGAGGAAGTCGGATATTTTGGCACCCTGTTCGATAGCGACGACCTCGGGTCGGGGTACCATAACCTCGCGAACCGGTCGGTCACCGAAGTCGAAAACGTTGTGCAGCATTTTCGCTTCGTCTTCTTCAACCGAGCCCTCTTTCCTGCCCATGACAATCATGGTGCGGATTTCCTCCGGGCTGGCGATGTATTTGGAGACCGGGGTGCCGCCGAACAGCCTGGTGAAGCCAACGGCTATCCAGCTGAGGACGATGACGAAGGGTATAAAGAGCCAGGAGAAGAATTCCAGTACGCGCACAAACAGTCGTGACAGGCTCTCGGCGTGCTGGTAGGCCAGCGTCTTGGGTGTCGTCTCGGCAAAGACGAGGAGAACGGCGGTAACACCGATTGTGGAGATAAGGACACCGTGCTCCGGCCACACGGAGATAGCCAGCGCGGTAGCCAGTGCGGCCGCCGCGGTATTGGCCAGGTTGGTGCCGAGGAGGACCGTGGAAAGGAATTTTTCCGGGCGCTCAAGCATGCGGGCGACCCGCCTTGCCCCCTTTACCTCGGTGAGTACCATGTGCTGCAATTTGATGCGCTGCACGGAAAAGAAAGCCGTTTCCGAGCTGCAGAAGAATGCGGAAAGGAGAACACAGCCGAGAAACAGGATTACATATACAAGCTCAGTACCGGACATAGCGTATCATCCCTTACCTTTTTCGGGCGTTTTCTTTTTCGCAGTCGCTTTTTTCACGCGGTCGGAGCGCTGCGCTTCGACGGCTTCTTTTTCCTTGGTGAGCAGGATTTTTTCGATTTTACGACCGCGCATCTCGGTGATAACCAGCTTCAGGTCTCTATAGCGCAGCTGCTCATTCTGTCTAGGAATATGCCCGAGGAGGCAGAGCACAAAACCGGCTGCTGTCTCATAGTCACCCTCGGGCAGGTCAAGCTCCATCTCTTCGTTCACTTCCTCGATGCGCATGCCGCCGTCGACCTGGAAGGTGTACTCATTGATGACCTCAAAGTCTTTCTCCGCTTCCGCCAGCTCATCACCCACCTCACCGACGATTTCCTCGACCAGCCGGCTCAGGCTGACGATGCCGGCGGTGCCGCCGTACTCATCGACGACGACGCACATGCGGAAGTTCTTATCCCGCATCTCGGCGAAGAGGTCGTTAATGCGCTTGGACTCCGGAGCGAAGTAGGCGGGGCGTACCAGTTCGTCGATGGTACTGTCATCGGTAATCGCGTTTTTGGCTTCTGCCATGAGCACGTCCTTGACAGAGAGGATGCCAACCACGCTATCCATGTTTTCCTGGTAAACGGGGAAGCGGGACAGAGGTGATTCTGCATAAAGGTTGAGGAAGTCGGATATTTTGGCACCATGCTCGATGGAGACCACTTCTGGCCTGGGCACCATGACCTCGCGGACCGGGCGGTCACCGAAGTCGAAAACGTTGTGCAGTAAATCTGCCTCGGCTTCCTCCACGGCGCCTTCCTTCTCGCTGAGGGCAATCATGGCGCGGATTTCCTCCGGGCTGGCCAGCGACTTGGCAACGGCGGTGCCGCCGAACAGCCTGCTGAAAGCGGTGGCAATCCAGCTCAAGACAAAGACAAACGGCATAAACAGCCAGGAGAAGAATGTCAGAGGACGAGCGAAAAACATAGCCAGTCTCTCTGCGTGCTGGGCGGCTACAGTTTTGGGTGTGGTCTCGGTAAAGATGAGCAGGAAAGCGGTAAGCCCGAGTGTGGCATATATAACACCATGCTCGCCCCAGAAATTAATGGCCAGTGCGGTGGCTATGGCGGCAGCAGCAGTGTTGGCCAGCGTGTTGCCGAAAAGAACGGTGGATAGCAGTTTCTCCGGGCGAGCAATTATCCTGGAGACGCGCTTCGCGCCCCTGACTTTGTTCTCGACCAGATGCTCAATCCTTACCCTCTGCAAATAAACAAAGGCCGTTTCCGAGCCGGAGAAGAAGGCCGAGGAAATCAGACAGATAACAAGTAGCACCAGATAGAGGTCAATGTTAGGCATCAAGACCGCCCCTTGCATAATCATATCATCGGCTTATAGGGGTGTCAAAGGGGCGTCGAAAAAATTATCCCCTCTGCGGGAGAGAGGATTCGCTAAAGAAAAGAAGACTTTTAAACCAGGCACAATGCTGGCCGTGATTAAAGGATATTATAGAGGGCTATAGCTTACCCCCCGCCGTTACTCGCCTGCCTGAGGTTATCCAGAACTGACCGGTCTATTTTCATTTCCTGCCCCTCCTCAAGTCGATTCAGGTAGTCGCGGGAGACACTGGCCTTGCGGGCAAGCTCATCGAGGGAGAGCCCGCAGCGGAGGCGCAGTTCTCTAATCCCTTCGCCAACGCGCCTGGCCTCCATTCCCTCCAGAACAATGAAGTCTCTATTCACTCTGTTGACAACCAAATTTTCACCTCCCGGTAACTAACACTTGGTATATCCACAGGCCGCGCAGATAAAGCAGCCTTCCTGATAAATGAGCATATTGCTGCACTCCGGGCATTGCCCGGCCAGGTTCTTGGCCAGGCCATAGTCTTCCGGCTTCGGCTTGCCATCATAGCCGGTGGTATGCTTTTCCAGCACGCTGGCGATGGCATCGGCGCAGGAGAGAATGGATTTACCATCCTCCCAGGCAATCGACGGGCAGCGTATACCGCGAAGTTGCCTGACAACAGAGGCGACATCCACATCGGACCTCAGCGCCAGCGATATGAGGCGGCAGGTCGCTTCCAGCTGCGCCGAGGCACAGCCGCCCGTTTTCCCGAGGTGGGAGAAGACCTCGCAGATGCCGTGCTCGTCAGAATTAACCGTAACGTAGATATAGCCACAGCCGGTGGTAACTCTTTCCGTAAAGCCGCTGTTTACCTTGGCCCGCTTACGAGGCGTCAGTCTGGCTTCATCGGTGGCTGGCTCGGTCTTCCTCTCAGTTTTGCCGGTGGTCAGAACCTGCGCGTCGCGGCTGCCATCGCGGTAGATGGTGATTCCCTTGAGGCCTGCCTCATAGGCGAGCCGGTACACCTTGGCCACGTCTTCCCGGGTCGCCTCCCGGGGGAAATTGACCGTCTTGGAGACGGCATTGTCCGTTGACTTCTGGAATGATGCCTGCACCTTCACGTGCCATTCCGGGGTAATCTCGTGGGCGGTGACGAATACCGGTTTCACAGCATCGGGCACCCCTTCAATATCGGCAAGGTGAGCGCCGTCGGCGAGCTTTTGCATCAGCTCTTCGGAGTAGAAACCTTTTTCCCGGGCGATTGCTTCAAAATGCGGGTTCACCTCGACCATTTTCGCCCCATCCAGAATATTCTTGGTGTAGCTCAGGGCGAAGAGGGGCTCTATGCCGCTGGAGCAGCCGGCAATCATGCTCAGCGTGCCGGTGGGGGCGATGGTGGTGCGGGAAGCGTTTCTGACCCTGGGGGCATCCGCTGCGTCATAGATGCTGCCTGTAAAGGCGGGAAAGAGACCGCGCTCCTCGCCCAGTTCCTCAGACGCCCGGGTTGCCTCATCGCTGACGAATTTCATGATTTCAGAGGCCAGGTTGAGTGCTTCTTCGGAGTTATAGGGTATGCCAAGCTGTATTAACATGTCGGCGAAGCCCATGACACCGAGGCCGATTTTCCGCGTCTTTCGGGTCATCTCCCCTATCTGGGGCAGTGGGAACTTGTTCACGTCAATCACGTTGTCCAGAAACCTGACCGCGGTCTTGATGGTCTCCGCCATCTTGGGGTAATCAATCTCAATGGAGCCGGCTCCCTCTCTGAGCATCCGGGCCAGGTTGATGGAGCCGAGGTTGCAGGATTCGTAGGGGAGCAACGGCTGTTCACCGCAGGGATTGGTGCTCTCTATCTTGCCCAGGTGTGGGGTGGGGTTATCATGGTTGATGCGGTCAATGAAGACAATGCCGGGGTCTCCGGTTTTCCAGGCCATATCCACTATCTTGTCAAAGACATCTTTGGCATTGAGTTTGCCCTCAAACTCTACGGTGCGGGGGTTGAGCAGATTATAATCGGCGCCCGCCTTCACCGCCTCCATGAACTCCGAGGTCACCGCCACCGAGATATTGAAATTGGTCAGGGCGGTCATGTCCTCTTTGGAGGTAATGAACTTTAGGATATCCGGATGGTCGACGTTGAGGATGCCCATATTGGCCCCGCGGCGCATCCCGCCCTGCTTGATAACATCGGTGGCGATATCAAAGGCCCTGATGAAGGACACCGGGCCGCTGGCCACCCCGCCCGTGGAACCCACCCGGTCTCTTTCCGGGCGCAGGCGGGAGAAGGAAAAGCCGGTGCCGCCGCCGCTCTTGTGAATGAGGGCCGTATTCTTCACCGAGTCGAAGATAGACTCCATCGAGTCCTCAATGGGCAGGACAAAACAGGCGGAAAGCTGCCCCAGTTCCCGGCCGGCGTTCATCAATGTGGGTGAGTTGGGCAGGAAATCAAGGCTGGTCATCATGCGGTAAAATTCGTCTTCTATTGCTTTCACAT
>JADHXF010000072.1 GCA_016783105.1 Dehalococcoidales bacterium
TCTGCTTCTAACGGTATTACACTATACTGAATATGAAGGATACCCGGGGATAATCGGCCAACTAATAGCCAACATGGGCTTAAGTCGACACGCGTTCGAGAGAATTCTCTTTATGGCACCAATTGTCTGGGCCGGTTTTCTTTTTGGCTGGACCGGAGCATTGGCGACTTCTCTGGTTGCCTTTTTCTGCCTGCTGCCTCGTGCGATTTTTATCTCGCCGAGTCCAACAGACGCTATCCTTGAAACCAGTGCCGTTTTTATTATCGGAAATGTAGTGACCATAAGTTTCGCTTCACTTCGTAAAGAGCGAGAGTACCGCCATCAACTGGAGATTGCCCATCAGGAACTTAAAACACATATTCAGGCCATCAGGGAAAACGAGCGAAGGCTTTCCTCATTGAATCAAATTTCCAGCACCATATCACAATCGCTGGAACTGGGGCAGGTACTTAACGCGGCGATAGACAATGTTGTGGATGTTATGCAGGTCGATGTCGCCTGGATATTCCTGCTCAACGAGGAAACCAGGGAACTCGAGTTATCCGCTCACCGTGGCTTTTCAGAGGAGTTTGCTCGTGGTATAGACAGGCTAAAGATAGGAGAGGGATTTAGTGGAATAGTAGCTGAGACAGGTAAACCACTATTTACTGAGGATGCATCTCAAGATTCCAGGCTTGCCAGGGAAGTGGTAAGTAAATATAACGTCCACTCCTTGCTGGTAGTACCCTTAAGCGCGAAAGGTGAGGTCAACGGGACTCTTGACATAGCCATGCACAGCTACCGGCTGTTCCAGAAAGAAGAAATTGAACAGCTAACAGCCATCGGGAATCAGATTGGCATTGCCGTGGAAAACGCACGTCTTTACCAGAGACAACAGGAGGTGGCGGACCAACTCGGTAAAATGCAAGAAAACCTCCGATTTTACCTGCAACAGGTGACGAAAGCTCAGGAGGAAGAGAGGAAACGCATTTCACACGAGCTGCATGATGAAACCATCCAGGCTTTGGTGGTGCTTTCACGCAGATTAGACACCATAGCTTCTGATAAAGAGGGGCTGCCGGAAGAGCACAGGCACAACCTGGAAGAGATATGGCAGCAGACCAATGACGTTATCCGCGAGATTCGGAGGTTAAGTCAGGACTTGCGCCCGGCGGCACTGGACCGGCTTGGCCTGGTACCAGCACTGGAATGGTTGGCTTCCGAAACCACTGAATATTCGGGGATACGTATCGGCATCTCTGTGCTTGGAGAGAGAAGGCGTCTTCCGGAAGAAGTCGAGCTGGTACTTTTCCGCATTACGCAGGAAGCATTAAGAAATGTCTGGAGGCATTCCAGCGCAAGCGCGGCAGAAATCAAGGTCGACTTTGAGAAAGAATTGGTAAGAATAGCGGTAAGTGACAACGGGAAAGGCTTCAAGCTTCCTGAAAAAATGGTGGATTACGCCCGAGACGGAAAGCTTGGTTTGGCTGGAATGCAGGAACGAGCTCAACTTGTTGGCGGCACTCTGAAAGTATCATCGAAGGAAGGTAAAGGAACCGACGTCATCATGGAGCTGCCCTTATAAAACTCTCGGTTGAAGTACATTCACCCTGTTTGCCTTTTTACTAAACTCTCCACCCACAGTTATCTCTGAATTCTTTGTTTACTCCACGGCCATCTATCACTGTACGCTCTACATTTTCCACTCCTGAAACCAGGCCAGCTAGTACCTGAATACGGTACTTACATATATATCAGCCCGCTAATATTTTCCCGATAGGTATAAATACTTAATCCTAATATTGAAATTACGTATAAACAACTAAGGTTTTAGAGTGCTAAATTAAGCATCGCGGCGGAAGTCTAGCTTCCTAATTGCGTGTTACTCTGATAGTGGAGGTAAAAGGACGGGGAGGCAGAGGGGATTAAAAAGAAAGGAGGGAGTCAAAATGGAATGGCAGTTTATAGTGGCACTGGTACTGGCAATCCCGGTGATACTTATTCCGGTTGCCTTCATCTGGTATCTCAACGTGAGGGGTATCCACGCTGCCCTGAAAGAAGCCCGAGAAAAACGTCTTGCGCGCGAGAAGAATATAGCTTTACGCTTAGCCGTCAATAAGTAATTTAAAAAGGGAGCGCAAATGATATTGACAGTAGTGGGCCCACTGAAAGGATTAGCGTACATAGTTCTTCTACCGTTAATTGGTATCTTTGCCATCTTTCTGCTTGGAATCCGCAAACTAGCTGCGTTACGGCAACTATTATCGAAACTCCCGGTTGCTACGTAAGATTGTGATAATCCGCGTCAAGCATCCTCATGAAGAGCGAAGATAAATTAACCGGCATAGAGGAGGTGAAAACCAATGGCAATGAGGGTTTTTATCCTCATCGAGACTGAGGGGGGCAGAGTTAAAGAAGTGGTCGGTGCCCTTGAGCGACTACAAGGGGTGAAATCGGCTGACCAGGTAACCGGTCCGTATGATGTCATTACTGTCATAGAAGGAGAGAGTCTAAATGACATTGGTGAATTGATAACCAGCAGAATTAAGTCTATACCATATATTTCCAGGCTGGTTACCTGTATGAGCCTGAATTGGCCTGTATCAGCAAGTTATTGTGAGGGCAGAGTGAAATGAGTAAGGTTAAATTCAGGTTATTCATCCTGCCTTTGCTCCTGGTATTATGCACATCGTTTTACTACTTCGGCGAACTGGTGGATTGGGCAGCCTGGGAAGCCTTGCGCCGAGATTTTTTCTACGGCATTCATGATGTTCATCGCCTCCTGTTTCTGGCCCCCATAATCTATGCCGGTTATACCGGCAGAATTAAAGGGGCGGTAATTGTAACTTTGCTATCATTTGCGATTTTCTTACCTCGAGCTTTCTTTATAACACCTTTTCCTGACCCGTTACTCAGGACTGCGCTTTTTACCGCAGGCGCCGGTTCTATTGGTGTTCTTGCTGGTATAATACGCAATAAATCCGAGCAGTGCGTTTTACTCGAAACCAAAATCAAAGGGTTAAGGGATAAGTCGTTATCGATCGCTAATGGCATCGGGGACGGTGTACTTATTACTGGTCCAGACCATGTAATAAGGTATATGAATTCCAAAATGGTGAGAGATTTTGGCAAAGGGACTTCATTGACTTGTTACAAATTACTGCGTAACCGCGAAACGCCGTGTGAGCACAATTGCGGAATACAGGATATAATAAACGGAAGTCGAGAAATTGCCAGGTGGGAATGCACTCTTCCTGACGGCAAGACTTTTCAAGTAGTTGCGGTTCCTTATGTTGATATCGATGGGACTGTCTGTCAAATCTCTGTATTCCGGAACATAAGCACCAAGTAGAAAGAGTGCCAATGCACGCCTGCGCACTCTTTTTAACTGTCCCCACTGGAAAAGCACCACATAGTAATATATAATCGTTTAAATTTCTTATACTGGGATTGTATAATTAGATAGAAAAAGAGTGCCTGCTGGCTTATTAAAATGGACGTTGAATGGATATTACGCATTGTTCTGTTCGGTATAGTTCATTGGGTATTGGCAGGAGTGTTGCTGCTGGATATAGCGTCGCGAGAAAAAATTTTAGGCGGGCACAAACCACCCTGGGTTATAGTGATTATATTCATTCCGTGCTTCGGTTCATTGGTTTATCTGCTCTTCCATCCACAAATTTTTAGTGCCAAACCATAACAGAATAGTACCTTGACCTGCTCCGGAAGCTATAATGCCGAAAATACTAACTTAAAAGGTGGACCAAATTATCGGGGCAGGTCACTATGGTTAGCGGTTTTAGTGCCCCTGATTAACCCAAACCTTCATACCAACCTCCCGGTGACAATTATCTGGTTGTTAAGTAAGATAGTGTCACATGTTGGAGCTGAAGTGTAGTCCTCCACTTAGAATATGTCAATAGGTAAAAACCGAACGATGACATGTGCATATCCCAAAAAACTCTCACCCCACCCGGAGCAGTTTTCGGGAAGTAGATTATTTACGAATACTGTCAGCCAAAGACACTCCGTATTCCGATGACAGCTTCTGCAGTTCGTTCACCGTAGCCGGAGGTAGCGGAATGCCTTCTTTTTCCCTCCGCTGCTGGTTGCGCACTTCTAACTCACCAGGCAGAAACACCTCGTTTACGCCTTTTGCCCGGGGTAGTGCCTTTATTTCCCGTATCATCGCGTCCATGCGGCTTTTGAATTCATTGACATCGATAAATCGGCGAATATCAACGGCGCCCATCATTTGCCCCACGTTCTGCGGACGCTCCAGGTTATTGTAGAGGTCTCCCACGTTGGGCCCGCAGTTAGCTCCGGTCAGTATGCCCACCAGCACATCAATTACCAGGGAAATGCCGGACCCCTTTGGCCCACCGAAGGGGACAAGCGCCCCCTGCAAAGCCCGGGTAGCGTCCGTGGTTACTTCTCCATCCGCGTCAATTGCCCACCCCATTGGAATGGGTTCCCCTTTCTGCGCGGCCAGGATGATTTTTCCCCAGGCGGCGACGCTAGTCGCCATGTCAAGGACGACCGGTAACTCCCGGCCGGTGGGAATTGCCACCGAAAGAGGGTTAGTCCCGAAATAGGGCGCTCGGCTACCCCACGGAGCTACCGTCGCATACGAGTTCGCCAGTACCATGCCAATCATGTCCTGTTCCAGGGCTTTCATCGAGAAAAAAGCCGTCGCCCCAAAGTGAGTGGAATTGCGTATTCCGACTAAAGCGACGCCACTTTCCCTGGCTTTGGTCATGACCAGTTCCATCGCCCACCCAGCCACCACCTGCCCGCTGCCGTTATCCCCATCCAGCAGAGCCATCGCCGGCGTTTCTTGCAGTATCGCAATCTGCGGTTCGGGATTAACCAGTTTTTTATTAAGCCTTTCAATATAGATTGCCAGCCTGGCCACGCCGTGCGAATCCACGCCGCGCAGATTGGCCCGCACCAGTGACTCGGCAATCAGGTCAGCGTCTTTGGGTGGGATATTTGCCTTCTGCAATAAGTCACTGCAAAACCGCTCTAACCCGGAAGGACTATATAATTGGTTAGATTGGCCTCTCATGGACAACTCCTCCCGAATTTACCTATCCTGTTTAGCCGACGATGATACTGGGCAGCCACAGGACCAACTGCGGCCAGATGGTGATTATAGCTAACCCCACCAGAATCAGGCAAATATATGGCCAGACACCTCTGATGATATCTTCAACCCTTACCTCTGGCGGGGCCACGCCTTTGAGATAAAAGATAGCGTGCGCATTGGGCGGGCTTAAGAAACCGGTCTGGTAGCAGACGCAGACGGCGATGGCAAACCAGAGGGGGTCAAAGCCAAGGGCCGCGGCCACTGGTGTAAAGAGCGGGACGACAATGAATATGGAGCCAATCCATTCGATTAACATGCCCAGGAGGAATACTATGAACATCATCACCGCGAAAGAAACCCACTTGCCTCCGGGTACCGCCGCCAGAACTGCGGTGGCGAACTTGCCGCCTCCCAGGTAGGTGAAAACGCTGGTAAAGATACTCGCCCCTATCACCAGCAGCATTATGAAGCCGGTTATCCGCATCGTTTCATAGGTCGTGCTCTTCAGGACGGGCCAGTTGAATCGGCGGTAGATAACGGCCAGCATAGTGGAAATAAAGGCACCGGCACCGGCGGCCTCGGTTGGGGTGGCTATCCCGGCGAAGATGGTGCCCAGCACTCCCAGGATGAGGAGTATCGGGGGAAACATCTGGGATAACATCCGTATAATTTTCTGGTGGGTAGGCACGGCTCGTCTCTCCTCCACCGGCAAGGGGGGGCCATCCTGGGGCCTGAACCAGCACCTGATGGCAACATAAGACATATACAGCGCGGAAAGGATAAAGCCGGGAACAAAGGCCCCGGCAAATAACCGACCCACTGAAATCTCGGCCATGGGTCCGTAAATGACTATCATGATGCTGGGTGGTATGAGGATGCCCAGGGTGCCGCCGGCGCAGACGGTACCGCAGGCCAGGGACTTGCTATAACCCCGTTGAAGCATGGGGGGCAGAGCAATTATCCCCATGGTGACCACCGAGGCGCCGATGATGCCGGTGCAGGCGGCAAAAATGGTGGCGACAAAGATAGTGGCTATGGCCAGGCCACCCCTGAGCCCCCCCATGATAAGGTGCATGGTGCCGAAGAGTTTTTCGGCAACTCCGGAATGCCCCAGCATCGTGCCCATAAAGACGAACAGGGGGACCGCTACAATAACGTAATTGGTCATCGTCTTATAGGTCTGGGTAATAGCCATACCGAAAATCCTGCCTTCTCCCATGAAGAGAAGGCCGAAGACGAAGCCCACCCCAGCCAGTATAAAGGCCAGGGGAAAGCCGGAGAATATGCCTATGGCCAGTATGCCCAGCATCAGGATGGTAACCATCATCGGGCTTATCTCTATGTCTAGCATCACTTCCCCCTGAAGATAGTTCTTACGTCACGAATAAATGTGGCCACCAGCCCCAGTAACAGCAGAAAGATGGCTACCGGTGCCACCGTCTTGAAGGGATAGATAATGTTCCTCCAGGCGCTGATTGAGCTCCGCTCCTGAATTGCCCACGAGATCTGAACCCACTCAATCATTTTTGGCATGACCCAAATCCACATCGGGAAAACCAGGAGCAGGTAGAGGGTGGCATCAAGTATCGCCTTACCACGGGGTGAATAGCGCTGGTAGAACAGGTCCACCCTGACATGGGCTTTCTGGACGAGCACCCAGGAAAACCCCATGACAAAGATGGTGCCGCCCACCATCCGCTGGATCTCGAATGACCATAGCGTTGGCTTATTGAATCCATACCGCGAGACAACTTCGTAAACGACCGCTGCTATGAGTACTAGCACCAGGAAAGAAGCGAGTTTCCCCGCCCACACGCATACAGAGTCAATTCCATTTAAAATGCGTTCCACAACAGCCATAATGAACCTCTCCGTTTATATGTACACTCACCCCCACCCCATCCCAAACTGGAGTTCGGTGGGAGTGAGTGTCTGAGCAAAAATCAGCTAGAGTTTGGGCGACTGGTACTGCTCAAAGAGCTTCCAGATTTTCTTGAACTCCTCCTGGTTCTTGTAAACCTCGTCGAAGAACGGGTCTTCGGCGCTCGTCTTCTTGTAGAGGTCATCGGCTATCACGTATAATTGCTGCTGCAGCTTATCCGGGAGGGTGACAACCTCTAGGCTCGGGTAACTGACGAAGAACTCCAACGCCTTGGCGTCTTCAATCACCAAGTCGGCGTATGCCTGAGTCGCGATGGCATGATTGGCCGCATCGTAGGCT
>JADHXF010000017.1 GCA_016783105.1 Dehalococcoidales bacterium
AACCTTATAGCCTCCTGCCTGTAAATTTATCTTTAACACTACTACTTTCTCTGGGCGGGCGTGGCTGACGTGGGATTAGCTTGCGTGGTCTGCCTATGTGCGTTTTCTCCATACGCATAGTGCCACGTTTAACGTGCGATGTGATGATAGGTTTAGACGGCTTATGGCGGGTAATATCCGCCCAGTTCTTATAGGGAAAGTCTACTCCTGCCACTTCTGCGGGTGTCTTATCTGCCAATGCGGTATGTGGCCTCAAATAGTTGTAATGCACCAGCCAGCCGTTAACAAAGTCGTGCGCTGACTCTATATTCTTTAATCCACGCATTACCTTTGTGCGCTGCTTCAACGTACTGTGAAACCGTTCTATCTTCTGCGTGTTGTTTAAAACAGCAAATGGTCTACCTTGAATATGCTCGGTATCTTTGCCGTAACGCACATCAAGATAAGATGGCAATTTATCAGTAATAACTACTTTGGGATATTTACCAGCCGTTTTTACCGCTCTATCTATGAGCATCTGGGCATCTCTAGTTGTACGGCTTGTTGATATGCGGGTTGCCAAGAGGTATCTAGTCTTGTCGTCTATTATGTCCCACAGCCAGACGTTTTGACCGTCTATCTCCAATACCGTCTCATCGGCAATCCAAGTATCGCCAACCTGTTTAGGCTGATACCCTTCTATGCTATCCGTAGCATATTGAGTGTATTTCTGTACCCACTCATAAATCGTGGCCGTTGATGGCATATTGGCGTGTTCTTGTTGTAAGTGTCTGCGGATAGCCTTTATACTCATTCCCTCATAGTAAGAATTTAGTGCCGATGACACTTGATTGGCAGGTGTTTTCATATAGAACAGGGTATCATCAGCCTTGAATTTGCTATGACAGTCTTTACAGTAATATCTCTGCACACCTTTGTATGAGCCATACTTTATTACGTTATCCGATTGGCAGAGTTTACAGGCTGGCATTAACATCACCTTTACTGCCCATTTTTTGTTCTATACTGGTTAGTAGACTCAATATTTCCTTGTTTTGCGCTTCGGTCTTTTTTTCTTCCTTCTGCACTATCCTTACCGCTACGCCCCAACACACAACCCCTAATATTATCGCTATCTTTGCGTATAGTTCGTACCCTGCAAATTTCTCAACAAGTAAATAGAACCCCAATGGAATTAATAACCCGCCTGCCGTCATCATTATCGCTGCCATGTTTTCTTTGATACCCCCTACTAATCGTTTTAGTAGAGGATAATCCGCCCACCAACCAAATGCAAATAAAACCCGGGAAATAATAGTTTAGTGGCAGCCGTGAAAATAAAAGTCATGCCTTGTTTGCCCAGTTATTGACTGATATAATGCCAGAGTGGGTAAACTAAAAGTAATTTCAAACACGTTCAATTCCCTGACGGGAAGAAGCGGGCGGCATAATAAGGCGCTGCGTGAGACTAACGATTTGCTGGACGAAATTCAAGGGTTTTACTCAAACTTTAAATTACAGGAAGAAAGCCCTGACCTCGCATCCTTGATGGAGAACGTAGGATACGCCAAGTTTGACCTGACAAATCTGACATACCATATTCGCCCAATGGTTGAAACTGCAAAAGATATTATAGGCGTAAAGGCTTCGTCGACGATGAAACAGATATTGAACCAGATTGAAGATTTTAGAAGAGCCTTGATGGACCCTGCTTTGAGAAGAACACAATTACGTAG
This sequence comes from Dehalococcoidales bacterium, assembly GCA_016783105.1. The sequence continues at coordinate 1,716 of JADHXF010000017.1, forward strand.
AGTTATATCTGAGCTACATGAGTCTGTGGCTGACCTGCAGCACAAATTATCGGAGATAGAATACAAGTAATTGAAATCGCCGGCTATTTGAAAGAAAGGGGGAAGAGAAATGCCGTCCAAAGTCTTCGCACTGGTAAGCAGTGCAGACCGGGAGGTGGCGCTAGAGGTGGGGCTGGTCTATCCACTCAATGCGGCTAAGAAAGGGTGGATGGATGAGGTAAAGGTCATCTTCTTCGGCCCTTCGGAGAAGGTGGCGGCTAATGACGCAGAGGTGCAGGGGAAGATAAAGGAGCTGCTGGAGGCAGGCGTTGAGGTTCTGGCGTGCAAGTGGTGCGCCGACCGCATGGGCATCACCGAAAAGCTGGAAGCCACCGGCGTGAAAGTTGTCTATGTTGGCTCGATTATTTCCGACCTTCTGAAAGAAGGCTGGGCATCGCTGACTTTTTAATGACCGAATATTCTTGAATGGAGGTATTATCAATGGAAACCCTGGAAAGTGTCAAAACGAGGTATAGCACTCGCGCTTTCAAGCCCACCCCAGTCCCCAAAGACGTGATAAATAAAATACTGGAGGCGGTGAGCAACACCCCTTCCTACACCAACACCCAGCCCTGGGAGGTGGTGGTGGTGTGCGGGAAGAAGAAAGATGAACTGAGCAAAATCATCCTTGAGCTCGCCAGGGCCAAGGCGCCGACCCACCCCGACCTGCCCATGCCCAAGAACTGGCTGCCGGAGCATGAGGCGCGCTCGGGTGAGCACGGCGCCCGGCGACTCGCCACACTGGGTATTGAAAGAGGGGATGAGGCGGGCAGAGAAAAGCTGAGATTGATGAACTTTGAGTTCTACGGTGCGCCCTGCGCCGTCTTCCTTTTCCTTGATGGGATTCTGGGAGAGTGGTCAATCTTTGACGCGGGGCTGTTTGCCCAGAACCTGATACTGGCCGCGCACGCGCTGGGCGTGGAGAGTGTCCTGCAGGCCTCGGTGACCAACTACGCGCCTGAAATAAAGAAATTTCTGGGTATCCCGGAGAGTAAAAAGCTGGTCATTTCCATACCGCTGGGCTACCCTGACGATAAAGCCAAGCTGAACACCTACCGCAGCCTCAAGCAAAAGCCGGAAGAATTTACGAGGTGGTGTGAGTAAAGAGATATGAAAAGAGGGGGCGAAAGCCCCCTCTTAACTTTCTACATCTCTCCCCTTATCAGCCTCTCCCCGTACTCCATCAACACTTTGGTTCGTTCGGGGGGAGTCTTTTTTGACTCCAGGTACTTTTTCAGGGCTTCGAGGGGGGTGATTTCCTCGGCAGTGAACTGCCCCAGCCGCAGTCGCGCCTCGCGCTGTATCTCCCGCGCCACGGTGGCAAAATAGGCCTCTTTCAGCGCCTCCCTGATGTCAGCGTCGCGCAGCTGTCCCTCAAGCTGTGCGGGCAGGGTGATGTTCAGTCGCACGATGGCCTCTTTAATCTTTTTTTCCTGCTTGGCAATGGCGCCAAGCACAGTGGCGGTGGGGTCAATGTCCTCAGGCTCCAGTGCCACATCGATGGTCAGGAAGCGGCGACCGCTTACCGGCTGAAATTCGAAAGCAACCTGACGCTGCCCGCTGGCTTTGTCAGGCTCAATTTCCACCAGATAGAAACCTTTCTCGTCCGCCTCGTCGCCAAAGTCAATCCGTGCCAGGCTGCCGGCGTAGACGACGGGCGGGTTCTCAGACAGGACCTGGTGCCGGTGGATATGGCCCAGGGCGACGTAGTCAAAGGCAGGGCTGGCCACGTTGCTCAAAAGCAGCACATGCTCCTGCCCGATGGTCATCTGCTTTTCCGTGCCAATCTGGGAGCCAGCGACCCATGCGTGGGCGGCGAGGATGGCGGGAAGGGTGGGGTCAAGTCTGGATATATTGAGTTCAATGGCGCTGGTCAGTGCCTGCTGCAATCTTTCTTTCAACTGCTCGAAGTCAAGGTTTTTCGTCTCCTCACGGCTGAGGAGGGCATTGCGTCTCAGCCACGGTAGCGAGGCCACCTGGACAGTGCCGCTGGGGGTGGGGATTTTATAGACATCGGGGCGGTTGGAAACAAATACATTTTTCACCGACAGGGTGTCAAAGATTTCAGTGCTGGTGGCCCGGCCGATGGCGTTGGGCAGGTCGTGGTTGCCCACGAGGAGAAAGGTGGGGATGTCATTTGAGGAGAGGCGGTTGATGCGTTTGGCGAACTCGCGCTGCTGGGTCTGGGTGGGTTCGCGGGTCTTGTAGGCATCGCCGCAGAAAATGACCAGGTCTACTTTATTCTCTATGGCGAAATCAACGAGCTTATCCAGTGAGTCAAGGAAGTCAAGAAGGCGCGTGGACAGCCCCGTGGTCGGGTCGGCGTGTCCGTAGGTCTCAACACCGAGGTGCAAATCGGCGAAGTGGAGGATTTTCAATTTACTCCCCTTTACTTTCCTCCTTCCAGACTTGGCCGCCCGGTGGCAGCACAAAGAGGTCCTCGCCGGCCAGCTTGGCGGCAAGCGTCTCCTTGAGGGTGGCGATGGGAACCCGTATCTGGTTCATGGAATCGCGCTCCCGGATGGTAACCTGGTTGTCTTCCAGCGACTGGAAATCAATGGTAACACAGTAAGGAGTGCCAATCTCATCCTGGCGGCGGTACCTCCGCCCGATGCTCTGGGTATCGTCATAATTGACCATCCAGCACTGGCGCAGGTCATCGTATACTTCCCTGGCCGCCTTCGCCAGGTTCTCCTTTTTACTTAATGGCAGCAAAGCCACCTTGTAGGGCGCCAGCGCGGGATTAAAGTGGAGCACCACCCGCAGCTCACCCTGGGCGATTTCTTCGTCATAGGCATCACAGAGGAAGGCCAGCACGGAGCGGTCCACCCCGGCCGATGGCTCAATGATATAAGGCACGATGTGCTCGTTGGATTCCTCGTCAAAATAGGTCATCTCTTTGCCGCTGTATTTGGCGTGCTGCGCCAGGTCGTAGTCGCCCCGATTGGCAATGCCCTCCAGCTCCGCCCAGCCCATGGGGAAATTGAAGTCGATATCGTAGCACTTCCTGGCGTAGTGGGCCAGTTCTTCATCGCCGTGGGGGCGCAGGCGGAGGTTATCCTCTCTGATGCCGAGGTTCAGGTACCACTGGCGCCGCTCGCCGACCCAGTAATCGAACCACTCGTCAGCCGTCTCCGGCCGGACAAAATACTCGATTTCCATCTGCTCGAACTCTCGACTGCGGAAGATGAAGTTGCCGGTGGTTATCTCGTTGCGGAAGGCCTTGCCGGCCTGGGCAATACCGAAAGGCAGCCGTTTCCGCGTCGTGTTGAGCACGTTCTGAAAATTGACAAAGATACCCTGCGCGGTCTCCGGTCGCAGGTAGACCACGTTGGCGTCCTCCTCGGTAGGCCCCATGAAGGTTTTGAACATGAGATTGAACATGCGTGGCTCGGTGAGCTCGCCGCCGCAGGAGGGACATTTGTCGTCCGATAATTCGTCGCTGCGCCATCTCAGGTGGCAGTTTTTGCATTCCACCAGCGGGTCGGTGAACTGCTCGAGGTGTCCACTGGCAACCCACGTCTGGGGATGCATCAGGATGCTGGCATCCAGCCCCACCATGTCATCGCGCGCCTGGACCACGGCACGCCACCAGGCCTGCTTCACGTTCCGCTTCAGCTCTACCCCCAGCGGCCCGTAATCCCAGCAGCTTGACAGTCCACCGTAGATTTCACTGCTCGGGAAAATGAAGCCTCGCCGCTGGCTGAGCGAGACAATCTTCTCCATGGTGACGTGGCCCGGTGTTTTTTCTGCCATTAACAGTCGCTCCTTAAAGTGTGCCTATGGAATTCTTATTTCCTCGCCAGAGTCTGCTGTATGGCGAGGAAGAAAAATACCCCTAGGATGATACCTCCGATACCCATGACAATCAGGGCGAATACCCATAAAGGCATGAGGTATATCCCGTACGAATTGTAGCTGAAAACGGCCAGCATTGCAAAGGTGAGGACGAGCTGCGGCAGGGCGACCATGTTGCCCATGAGCAAGAGCATTGTTTCGGCACGTTTACTGGTGGTCGGCGGGGAGCGTTTGCCCAGCCTGATTATGCCCATAACAATGGCGGCACTTAGGCCGGTCAGCAAGAACTGCGGCACCAGCAGCCAGGCAGTGGCGGCGCCGCGGCTCAGCCATCGGTCGGGCAGGCCGTCCTTGAAATGGTAGGCTATCTCATCTGGAAGCCGGGGGGAAAAATAAATGGCGAGACCGATAGAAAGGAGCAGAAAAACCAGGGGAAGTGCAATGTATTTCCAGCGGAAGGATATCATTACGCTATATTATCATTAATTAAGGAAGTCTTTCTATGAAGGATTTATCCAGATCACCCTGGTTGGAATAGCCACGGTTTTCCCGGTAACCGCGATAATATTCATCATCGGACAGCTCTATTCTGGTTATTTACTTGTAAGGCCATTCAGACAAATGATTTTGGCCGGCGCACCACCAGAACGGCGGGAATGGCTATGGCATATAAAGATAAAAAGATGATGAATGACCAGTAGTAGGTATTCATGGTGTCATACATATATCCCCCGAACAGAGGGCCGGCAGCAACGCCAACAGCCTGGGCCAGAGATATCATGCCGAAGATGGCCCCATAGGAAGCTGGACCGAAGTTACGGTTGACCATCATGGACATTGTGGGCAGCCAGCCCCCAGACCCCAGTCCGAGAATAATCGCGTAGAGCCAGATTATCGCCGGAGGTGCTCCCGGCTTTATCAATATGAGGACAATGGTGGCGATAACCAAGAGTACGAGGCTGAGGGCACAGGCCTGTTTGGCTTTAATTATATCGCAGAGCCAGCCGAAGAAAAACTTGCCGATAGCGCTGCCCAGGCCAAGCCCGGTAACCGCGCTGGCGGCTATTGTCAGGGAGAACCCTTCATCCTGGAGGTGAGGCACCTGATTCTGGATAACACCCATGGCGCTGAAGCCATTGAATAAGAAGGCAATGCATAAAAACCAGAACGCGGAAGTACCAAGCGCTATTTTCAGGCTGAGCCCGCTGGTGGCAATACGTGAAGCTTCCAATTCGGCAATGCTCTTGTCGTCGACAACTCCATCAGGGTAGAGCCCAATATCTGACGGTTTGGTTCTGACCACAAATATAGCCAGTGGAATGAGAGACAGGTTAAATAAACCCAAAGCGGCATAGGATATGTTCCAGCCAAAGGTGGGAACGAGAAAGCTTCCGACAAGCGGTGCCAGTACTAGTATGCCGATGCCGATGCCAGTGGACATGACGCCGATGGCGGTACCGCGGCGCTTGACGAACCAGTTATAGACCATGGTGCTGGCCGAAACCTGACCGATGGCGGCATGGCCGATACCGATAAAAAAGTAGGCGGTATAAAGGTGCCACAGCCCCTGCAATACGTAGAGTGAAATAAAGCCGAGGCCGGCAATCAGGGAACCAGCGGCGATAACCCCCCTCACCCCGTAGCGGTCAACCAGCGCACCGACCGGCGGGGCAGCGACGCCGGTAAGCAGATAGTAAATGGTGAAGGCAAGCATGATTTCCCCCCGGCCCCAGCCAAACGCCGTTTGCAGGTTGGTGACAAAAAGGCTGAACACAGCGACGCCGCTGCCGGAAAAAAGGCCAAGACATAGTACGGAGACGGCAAGTATCCAGTAGCCATAAAAGATTCTGGGTTTTCTGGCGCCCGGCGTTCTTTCTGAATCGCTCACGAATTTAAAAATTCCTGATTAGTGGCCTGACTTTTTCGACTGGTTTGTTTCCGAGAACGCACTTACACAGGCGATGGCATATTCTTTGGAGTGGGAAAGGCTGACGGCAATCTCCTTAATGCCCAGTTCACCGGCCTTACTCTGTGCCTTTCCGTACAGGTTAACTCGCGGCCTGCCACCGGGGTGGGACAGGGTCTCAATCTCTCGCCAGTTAACACCGATTCTCCCCGTGCCCAGGAGCTTCATGACCGCTTCCTTGCCGGCGAAGCGTGCCGCCAGCGACGATGGCTTGTGGCGGTATGCCGCCAGTTCCGCTTCAGTGTAGACACGCCTGAGGAATCTCTCTCCCCAGCGGTTGACTGCCTCTTTAACACGACCTATTTCGATGATATCGACACCGATATAATGCGACATTATACTCTCACACGGCAGAGCCGGTTAACTCCTCGAGCAGGCCGGAACAGAGATTGTTCAGCAGCGCGGACAGTGTCTTGTTGGGCAGTCTGGTAAACAGGGGGGTTATGGAAATGTTGCCGTGGTCCACTGCCCAAACGTCCGTTTTTCTGTCCTGGCTGCCGTCCTGCCTCTGCCTCACCAGCCAGTAGTAATTTCGCTTGCCGTCATTTCCCTTGGTGACGGTGTTGATATGGCTCTCGTTGGCCAGCCTGGTGACCTGAATGCGGCCGATTCTGGCCAGCGGCACGTTGGGCACGTTAATGTTAAGGAATAAATTATCTGGCGGCGGGCTGGCGTTGAGCCGTCCCGCCAGCATGGTGGCCAGCCTGGCCGCTACCTGAAAACCGGGTTCACTATCTCGTTCGGCGGAGACGGCAAGGGCGGGCAGGCCATGCAGGTAGCCCTGTAGAGCGGCGCTTACCGTTCCCGAGATGTAAATATCGTCCCCCAGGTTCAACCCCCAGTTTATGCCTGAAACGACGAGGTCAATCTTGCCTTTGATAAGGCTGCCCAGCGCGAGAAGGACGCTGTCTGACGGCGTACCCTCCACAGCGTACGTTTCCACGCCGTGAACCACCGGCTGTATCTTTCTTATTCGCAGCGGCTCCCAGAGCGTTACCGCCGTACCGGCGGCACTCTTTTCCCTATCCGGGGCGACGACCACCACCTCGGCGATGCTGGTCAGTTCCCGGACCAGTATTCGCAGGCCGTCAGCGGAAACGCCGTCGTCATTGGTTACCAAAATCTTCATGGAGAATCCATAAGAGTTTAGCATAGGGGAAATTCAACGGCAAACACTCGAAAATAACGGCGTTTTTCGGCCGGGACTTGTCGACGAGATAGCTCTGTGGTAGCATAATAGTTATCATTATGAGATATGGGGTGCTGGTTTTGGTGCACCCCTTACTGTTAAATGCTGGCGCTGAATATTTTTAATTTATAATATTTAGATAACGTGGAGAATAAGATAAAGCTGACCATAAATGGCAAAGAGGTAAGTGGCCGCCCTGAGATGACCATCCTGGAGGTGGCCAGAGAAAACGGCATAGATATTCCGACCCTCTGCTATATCCCGGACCTGTCGCCCATCGGGGCCTGCCGACTGTGTGTCGTTGAGGTGGAAGGCTCCAGGACACTGGTCGGCTCCTGCCATACCCCGGTTGTAGAGGATATGGTGATACAAACCCACTCGCCCAAAGTGATTGCCACGCGTAGAGTACTGGTCGAGCTGATGCTGGCCAGTCACCCTGATGCCTGCCTTATCTGCGACAAGGCCAATATCTGCGAGCTGCGACGGATTGCCGCCGACCTGGAAGTGGGCCTGCCTCGCTTCAGGGCCCGCAAGCATTACTATCCGGTCGAGGATGAGAACGCACGGATGATACGCGATATGTCCAAGTGCGTGCAGTGCCGGCGGTGCGTTATAGCCTGCAAAAGTGAAAGTGGCATGCCGCTTTTCAGCATGGCGTATCGTGGTTTTGACAGCAAGGTAATTTACGGCTTTGACCAGCCCCTGGGCAGCCAGGCCTGTGACGACTGTGATGCCTGTATTGAGATATGCCCGTCGGGGGCGCTGAGAAAGGTGAGGAAAGCGGGAGAAGAGAGGGCAAATAAAGCGCTTTTTATCAAAGGCTGAGCCATCGGAGATAGCAATATGGCCGGAAAAGGAGTCATAACGCCGCCCGGAGACCGGGCCGACCTGGTGGAGCGTTTAAAAGAAACGCAGCGCCGGTATGGCCATGTGCCCGAAGAGGTTATCGCGGAATTGGCAGAATCGCTGGCCATCCCGGTTCATGAGGTCTACGGCGTCGCCAGCTTTTATTCATTTCTTTCCACAAAACCGCTGGGCAGGAACGTTATCCGGGTCTGTAAGAGCCTGCCCTGCTACCTCAAGAACGCAGAAGTGATAATGAAGGCGGTGGAGAAAGAGCTCGGGATTGTTCCCGGTGAGACGACGGCTGATAAACGTTTCTCATTCGAGCTGACCAACTGCGTTGGCCTCTGCGACCATGCCCCGGCCATGCTCATCAATCAGGATCCTCACCTTGACTTGACCCCGGAAAAGATAAAGCAAATCTTGAAATCGTACCGGTAGGTAAGGAGGCGAGTTCGTGCCGCAGCAGCGAGTGGTGCTGAAAAACTGCGATGTCATTGACCCGGAGCGAATTGATAGCTACCTGGAAACAGGCGGCTTCAAAGCTCTGGACAAAGCCCGTGGTGAAATGACCCCGGAGCAGATAACGGGAGAAATAAAAGCTTCCGGGCTGAGGGGTCGAGGCGGGGCTGGCTTTCCCTGCGGCATAAAGTGGGAGGGCGCCCGCACCGCGCCCGGCGACGCCAAATACGTTATTTGCAACGCCGATGAAGGCGAGGTGGGCACGTTCAAGGACCGTTACATCCTGGAGAAAGACCCCTTCACGCTTATTGAAGGTATACTCATTGCCGGCCAGGCCATAGGGTCGAAGCAGGGCTATATATATCTCCGTGCCGAGTACCATTATCTCCTCGACCATTTGCAGAATGCCCTCAATCAGGTGAAGCAAAAAGGGTATTTAAATGGTTTCAACCTGGAGATACGAGAAGGTGCCGGCGCCTACATCTGCGGCGAGGAGTCGGCGCTGATGGATTCCATCGAGGGGAAAAGGGGAGAGGCTCGCTATCGGCCTCCCTTTCCCACTACCTCCGGCCTCTGGGGCAAGCCGACCATTATCAATAATGTGGAAACGCTGATGAATATCCCGCAGATTGTCCTGAACGGTGCCGACTGGTTCAGTCAGATGGGCACGGAGCGGAGCAAGGGCACCAAGGTCTTTTCCGTCAGCGGCGATGTGGACAAACCCGGCGTGTATGAAATGGTGCTGGGCAGCCCGCTGCGGGAACTCGTCGAGGAGCTGGCGATGGCGAAAAATATCAAGCTGGTTCAAATCGGCGGGGCCACGGGCCGGATATTGCCCGGTGAAAAATTAGATACCCCCCTCGCCTTTGAGGCGGTGCTGGGCGCGGGTGCCGTCACCGTCTACGACCAGAGCCGTGATGTAATCGATATTATTCACCGGACCATGGAGTTTCTGGCCGAGGAATCCTGCGGCAAGTGCACACCCTGTCGGCAGGGAACCGAAGTGATGGTGGAGGTACTGGATAAATTTCATAGAAATGAAGGCTCGCTGCGAGAACTGCAGAACATGGAGGCCCTGTCCGGTGCCATGATGCTTTCTTCGCTGTGTGGTCTCGGGCAGGCGGCGCCAAATGCGGTGATGGACAGCCTGCAGTACTTCCGTGACGAGTATGAAAAGCGGGTCGCCAGGTAAGGAGGGACAAGGATGAAGACGATTACCAGCAGTAAACCGATAGAAGAAGTTATGGGTTACCTTGGTAAGTGGCGCAAGGTGTATATCATCGGCTGTGGCACCTGTGCCACCATGTGCCACACGGGCGGCAAGTCTGAAATTCTGGAAATGAAGGAAAAAATCGAGGGCAGTGGTAAAAAGGTTACCGGCTGGATGATAATTCCCACCGCCTGCGATGAGCTGACCAAGTATGCGCTGGAGGAGGAGGCGGGGCGGATAAAAGAGGCCGATTGCGTGCTGGCTATGACCTGTGCCGTTGGCGTGCAGACCATAGCCCTGCACTTAAAGGACGGCAAACCGGTATATCCCGCGTTGAACACCATGTTTATCGGCATGGAGGACAGCCCGGGACACTTCAGCGAAGTATGTATGCAGTGCGGCAGTTGCGTGCTGGGGCGGACGGCCGCCATCTGTCCGCTGGTCCGGTGCTCCAAGAGCCTGCTCAACGGGCCCTGCGGTGGTTCGGCGGGAGGCAAGTGCGAGATATCGGAAGATGTCCCCTGCGCCTGGCAGCTCATCTACGACCGCCTGGCGGAGATGGGGCGGCTTGACGAAATGGAGGAAATCGAGCCGGTCAAAGACTGGGGTGTAAGTGTTACCGGTGGACCCCGGAAGATGGATGTGGAGACGGAGTGCACCACTACCTCATAGGAGATAAATGATGAAAGCCGGAACGAGACTGGAACGAATACTGGCGAGCGGCAAATTTGCCGTGACTGCGGAAGCTGGGCCGCCTAAAGGTACCAGCGCCGAGGTAATACGAAAAAAAGGTGAACTGCTCCGCCGCTGCTGCGATGCGGTGAACGTCACCGATAACCAGACGGCCATCGTGCGCATGTCCAGCCTTGCCGGCTGCCTGCTGCTGAAGCAGCAGGGCATTGAGCCGGTGATGCAGATGGTCGTTCGCGATCGGAACCGGCTGGCGCTGCAGGGCGATGTGCTCGGCGCTGTCGCTCTTGGTATAAATAATATCCTCTGTCTTTCCGGCGACCACCAGAAGTTCGGCAACCATCCGACGGCTAAGGGTGTTTTTGATATTGACTCGATTCAGCTGCTCCAGACTCTGAAAATGATGCGTGACGAGCATAAATTCATTTCCGGAGAGGATGTATCAGGGGAAGTGCCCGTGTTCATCGGGGCCGCGGCAAATCCCTTTGCCGACCCGTTTGAATACCGGGTGAGCCGACTGGCGAAAAAGGTGAAGGCGGGTGCTGACTTCATCCAGACACAGGCTATCTACGATGTGCCCAAGTTCGCCAGGTGGATGGAAATGCTGACGGAGCGGGGTCTGGATAAAAAGGTGCACATTCTGGCCGGTGTCATTCCCATCCGGTCGGCCGGTATGGCCCGTTACATGCGCGACTACATTCCGGGCGTGACCGTGCCCGACGAAATCGTGACCCGCATGGAGAAATCGGAAGCTCCCAAAGAAGAGGGAGTGAGAACTATCCTGGAAATCATTGAGCAACTGAAGGATATGCCCGGCGTGCACGGCATTCACATCATGGCGGTGGGCTGGGAGGATATCGTTCCCGAGATAGTGCAGAAGTCAGGTCTGATGCCGAGACCGGTGGTGTAAGCTATTTCAGTTCTGCCTGAAAGCGTATTCCCCACCTCGTATTTTTTAGGCAACTGCGTTACGATGTAATCAGAACGCCTTTATTTTTGGTTCCTCTCTATGAAAACGAGCGATTTTGACTATGCACTCCCACAGGAACTGATTGCGCAGACGCCGGTTGAGCCCAGGGATAACTCCCGCCTGATGGTGGTCAACCGCGCTGGCGGCTCGATAGAGCATCGCCACTTCTATGATATCGTCGACTACCTTCAGGCGGGCGACGTGCTCGTTTTTAATGAGAGCCTGGTTATACCGGCCCGACTCCACGGGCAGAAAGAGGCTAGCGGTGGCCAGGTGGAAATGTTGCTGCTACGTCGGCTGGAAGAAGGCATCTGGGAGGCGCTGGTCAGAAGGGGCAAGCGCCTTCGCATCGGCAGCCGGGTAGCGCTAACGGATTTATCAGAGGAGAGCGCTTCTTCCCGTATTATGGCCGAGATAGTTGGTCAGGGAGAGGGCGGCATCAAGGTAATCAGATTCTCCGATGAAACGTTGCTTTCCAAATTGGGTAAAGTGCCGCTGCCGCCGTATATCAATACCCCGCTCTCCCACCCCGACCGTTATCAGACGGTTTATGCGCGGGTGGCCGGCAGTGTGGCGGCACCCACCGCGGGCCTGCACTTTACGCCGGGGCTGCTCGACAGGCTGGAAAAGAAGGGGGTGCGACTTCTTTTTGTCTGTCTGCACATCGGCCTGGACACCTTCAGCCCGGTGAGGGGAGAGGACCCGGCAAAACATCATATCCACCGCGAGTACGGCATGGTCAGCGAGGAAGTGGCCAGCGAGCTGTCCGGGGCGAAGCGGCAGGGAAGAAAGGTTATCTGCGTCGGGACGACCACGGTGCGGATTCTGGAGCAGGTGGCGCAGCTTTATCCGCCGGAACAGCTGGCGCCGTTTGCCGACTGGGTGAGCCTGTACATCCTGCCCGGTTACCGGTTCCGCATGGTCGATGCGATGGTGACCAATTTCCACCTGCCCCGCTCAACTTTACTCATGCTGGCAACTGCCTTTGCCGGCAAAGAATTGGTCAATCGAGCCTACCAGGAAGCCATCAATGACGGCTATCGCTTTTACAGCTTTGGCGATGCGATGCTGGTGTTATGACACGAAAATAGCTTCTCTTCGTTCTCCAAGCCAGCCAAATTCACTGCACAAGTTACTCCTATATGATCCATGTTCTCGGAAGGGTATACTTTGACATCGAGAATCTCGATGACCCTTACCTTTTCCTTGAACGTGGCATTGCAGACATTTTCCAGATGCAATCTCGCTAGAGCTTCTCTTGTTTTTTCCAGGGATTGTGCATCTCTGGTTATTTTTTGTAGCGAGGCCTCCAGCTCCTCTTTTCTTTGCTGTGTCTTGAGCGCCCTTTCGCGGTATTCCGCTATCCGCCTCGTAGCTTCCTCAGCTATATAAAGCGGGCTATTGTTCTCATAAGCCTGTTGGATTCTGGTGATTCCGGATTCAGCCTGCGCTATCTGGTACTCTGCCAACCTCAAGTTGCGTTTGGCCTCACTCACGTGGCCTAGCTCGTTAAATCGACTCATCTGCTTCAGGACGAGGTCGGGGTGGCTCAGTGCCTTTTTCACCCGGCGCCATACCGACTGGTCGATTATATCCATCCTTACCCATCTCATGTCACAGTGTTTGGCCTTCCAGCGCATGTAGTAGCCGGGACATATATAGTAGACAAGTTTAGGGCATTTAGGGTCCTTTCTCAAGGACATCGCTCTCCCGCATTTCGGGCAAAAAACGCGCCTTCGGAAAAGGACTTCGATAGTTTGCTTTTTCAGTCTGCTTCCCTTGCGCTGGTCCAGGTTGTGGTTAGCTCGTTCCCAAAGAGTCTCTGACACAAGTAGCGGGATACTGAACTTGACATGCTCTGCGTCTGGTTTTGGTTTCCTGATTGTACGCTTAATCTCCCCTGTAATATCACCTAGCGGGCGCTCAGGGTTAGTTACATAGTGGGCTGTATTGTAAGCGTGTTTGCCAGTATAACTACGCTTCCTGACAAGGAATACAATTAGCGAAGGTGACCAGTATTCTGCATATCTTGGCTTGATGCCAAGCCGGTTCAGTTCTTTAGCGACCCAATATGAACTCTGATTCTCGACACCTATCCAACGGAATACTCTATCTACAACCCATGCCTCGCTACCGTAAATAACATTTCCCTCGGGATCAATCTGATCAATTTCCCACCACGCACGGAGCGTGACTCCGGACGATGGGTCAATCTCCTTTCTATATTGATAGCCGTAAGCTGGTTTACCAGCAGGTACCCACCCCTTGAGCACACGACCGATATTTCCTGCCCTATTACTTTCCCTGTTAGTTCTTATCCTGAGCTTATTGCCGAGGGCCATAAACAAACGAGCTGCTTCACTTCCGAAGTCGTTACCCGTGGGGGCATCACCAAAGAAAAATTTGACACCATAATGAGTGCATTCCGTCTCGAAAATCATCTGGTGCAGAGGTTCTGCCGAAAGACGCCCCTGGTGTGTGAAGATTACCCCGCCAATTCTACGCTGTGCCACCAGCGTCTTTCTCAGATAGACCATTTGAGGTCTCTCCAGGTGCTCGCTAGAATCATGGTCATATAGGACATATTCGCGCGGCACTATCACTCTCATATCTTTGGCAATTCTGGCACAAGTGAGCAAATATTCCGGGAGCCGGTTATTCCTGGATTGTTCATCCAGGCTCTGTCGAATATAAGCCGCCCACCAGTGGTTTAGTGACAGGTCACAACCTCGAACTGCAAAACACTCTTTAAACTCAGGTTTCATAGCCACTGTATCTATTAGGGCATCAAATTCGTCTTTAGTTATCGGGCTATTGGTTGTTGTCAGCATCCTTGCCTCCTTCCCATGATGATGGGCGATTGAGCCAATCCAAGAGGCTCTCAAGCCTTTCTTCTCCGTTTTCGTAGGGTTTGATTTCAACCGTGATTCCACTGCGTCTTTTCCAGCTGGTGATCGCTTGCCTAACTAATTGCCTGACTTCACCTTCAGTAGCTTCAGGCTTGCCTGCAAGCTCCTTCACGACTTCAACTCCGAGAGTGTCGATCAATTTTTGTACCTGACGGTCACCTTTGGACATCTTATATCTACCGGTTTCTTTATTTAACGAACGATGTAGGGATAATTCTACAAATTATCCGAATACTTTGAGATCTCAATGAGTGTCATCTTTGCGTCCTATCTTCATTCTGAGATCTGGTTTTCGTCTCTGAACGCTCTCGCATCCAAGTCGCAAACCAACGTGGTAATGGTAAGCCTTCGTGCGGCAACGCAGGAAGCCAATCGTGGATGAAATCCATGGGCGTATACTCTAAATCCTGTCCGTTCGGCTGCGGTGTTATTCCCCTTACGTAGGATAAAATTGTTGTGGCACTAGTCCGGAAGTAAGCGGCAATCGAACGTAAGCTAGCTCCGGCCCTCCGCATTTGGCGCATTTGATTTATCTGTTCTTCCGAAAAAGGCTTTAATTCTGGCATATTTACTCCGTAAATAATTGTCCTAACATACTCATCATAACATAATCGTTAAGGCATGTCAAGTAATTTTAAGAGATAAAAGAATAGATCTTTAAGGAACCGATCCTTCTTAAGAACGAATCGATGTTACGTTATCCAAGCAAGCCTTACCCAACAAAAGCCTCAATTGTTTAGAAGTGAACAATACAAACGAACGTTACTTCAGGTCGATGATTACAACTTAACAGAGCAGCCTTTGACTCTCTAAGTAGAGTTGTCTTCAGTGACTTAAATCGGTTCTTTGTTAAGCGTTTGGTGTAATTACAGGGGGCGCCTGCGAGCATTTTGTACTTTTTAGGAAATGCTATCGTTTAGAGCTTTAATATACTACATTGAGGCGCAGGAGCAAGTACGATGAACCTCATTTCTCAATCCTCAGAATAACATGATAACTGGCCCAATTTTTTGTGGGCAGGTCACCCCCATTCTCGCTGACGTCGAGCATTTTAAAGCTTCGCTACCCCGGTCTTGCGGAAAACGTATGGAGGTTTTCCGAATACCGTTATGCTAGTTGCTAATGCGTAACCAAAAATTTCGTTGCAGAGCAATGAACTCTATTTACATTTTTCTTTTATTGCTTTGACAAGTTGACCAGGAGCCAAGCCAAATTGGTGAAGGAGTTCTTTGTATGTAGCCGAGTGAATGAACTGCGGTCTTCCGTCAGCATCAAGACAATTGATAGGTAAAAGCCTCGAAATATCAACGGCTTTTTCTTGCTTAAATAGAGTTTTCTGGAATTCAGGCCAGATAAAGCCGTTATTCTGCTCGGCTATTACCAGTAATTTCCCGGAGTGGTAAAGGTCAAGCAGAAGCTTTTCATCTATTGACGCCATATCGACGACGCCGACTTTTAGTCCGGACTTCTCAAGCTCACTTGCGGCGGCTAATGCCTCGTAAACGCCTCGTCCACTGCTGATTATTGTTGCCTTGTCCTCCGGACTTTCCTTGAGCATGTAACCCTTGCCAAATTCAAACTGGAAGTCATCGTCATAGACAACGCTTGATGCGGCTCTCATAATCCGCACATAAACTAGTCCTCGATTGCCCTCCATAATCCACTTCATTATGCCCAGTAATTGATTGGGACAGGAAACATCAATAATCTTCAGGTGAGCAATGCCGTTAAATACCTGGATATCATCATTGCCCATATGGGTGGCGCCATTGGTGTTGGTCTCAAAGTTGGGTGCCGTGGCGATAAAGGTGATATCAAGGCCATGCCCCTCACTCAGCCACCCTCCTTTGGTGGCCATTGCTTCCAGTCTCTCTTGATATCCAATGGCAATACGACGCAATACTCGCCAGTCGAAAAAGGGGCAGAAAGTGCTGACCCAGGTATTGTAACCCATCACCGCGTGGGCTTCACCGATGCCCATCATATTAGGTTCGGCAATGCCGACATTTAAGGCTCGCCCCATATCCACATAGCCAACCCCGGACTCAAGTCCACTGGTTGAGGCTAGGTCTGCATCAATAGACACTACCCTGGAGTCTCGAGCAAAAACCTTCATTGCCGCAGTAATTATACTATTGGCGGTGTACTCTTTTGTTTTGTTAAGTTCTGGTAATTGGCTAGTGTCATACTCAATTTTTTTATTTCTGGGTGGTGCCGGTTTAGTCTTCACGGGAACTAATATCGGCTTGACATCGGTTGTCTTATCGTTCTTAATTAAAATCTCCAGGTTCATCTGTTGCGCGCTCACCATCAGTTTCTCCCGAACCAACTCACCACCGCGACACTCTGTGAGCTCATCGAAAAAATTTACAAATTCCTCAACCCTTTCTGCTCGCCGTTGCCTTTGCAGTAGCATTTCCTGATCGGTCATCGCGTCCGGCATAACCACTTTATGACCCATCATGAAGTTAGAGAACCCGCCAAAACCTTTCCTTGTTCGACAGATGATGACGGTAGGCTTTCCATTCCGTGGCGCATACTTAAACGCTTGGAGCGCTTCTGTTATCGGCTCGTACTGGGTGCCATCAACGTTAAATACTCGCCAGCCAAAGCAGGCAAACCTTTTATCTAAATCGAGCAGCGGGAAGACTAATTGCTTGGTATCATCGAGCTGACCGGCATTCCTATCGACTAACACGCACAGATTGTCAAGTTTCTTATGACCGGAATACATGATCGCTTCCCAGATAATCCCTTCCTGAAGCTCGCCATCCCCGGTCAAACAAAAAACATCGTAATGGGGACTTCTCTTACCAACCAGAGCAAAACCTTGCGCCACGCTCATCCCCTGACCAAGCGGTCCCGTGGAGACGTGGAAACCAGGCAAAATGGGTCCGGGGTGGCCGTTCAATATACTTTCGGCGCCACGGGAATTTTTTAATACGGAACGGTCAAAGTATCCTAGGTCCGCATAAATAGAGGCAACAGCGGCCACCGCGTGCCCTTTACTGAGGACAAACATGTCCTGTCCACGCTGCGTGGGGTTAGCCACGTTGTACCCCATGATCCCTCCATAATAGAGGGCTACGAGGGGAATAGTCGCCGAAAAAGCGCCACCAATATGAATGCTTTTATCTACAGCATCGTGCGTCTGTTGTAAAGTCAATACGCGAATGTCAGACCCCTTTATTTGCAAAAGCTTAATCAGGCCGGTCCGCAACAGGTATTCATTCATTTCCGTTACCATCATTGTGACACCTCCATTATTGATTATCGTTGCTTCAGTCCCGCGTTCATCACCTTTTTAATAGGCGATTTAGCTCTTGGTGTATCTTCAAGATCGGCAATGACCTAAGTCAGTAATCATAAACAAAACTAATGCAATGCCGCTTATCTTAATTATTTTTGCCGTAGTAGATACTCCTTTGTTTTATCAGCTAACTTAGCCAGGAGTTCACTCAATTCCAGAGGCGGTATGTAGACACAAAATATTTTCAGGGTTTCTGTTTCGCTAGTGTTACGGCATTCATGCGCTACACCTTTTGGGGCAAATATTACCGAATCCGCCTCCAGCTTGGTTACTTCATCACCTACCTTGCTCTCACCGCGGCCAATGACATACATTATTTCATCACTGGTATGAGTATGCATACCTGTCCCGCTACCTGGTGGAATGTGAGAGAAAAGAACAGTTGCCTCTTTGTAACCACTTACCTCCGGAGACATTATTATCTTCAGGAACCTTTCATTCGGCGGGGCCGCCTTCACCGCTGGAAATGACCAGCCATCATAGACAAATTTTGGCATTTTCTGTCCTCCTTTCCTTTTTATAGATTCTCTATCAAATGCCAGACTGATAATTCAATGACTAAGTTATTCAGAAAAACTTCCTCCTTAAACCAGAACTAAGCCAACGTTTTTTTCACCGCGGTGATAATCTTCTCCTTCGTGGGCAATGCCGCTTCGAGCAGGACCCTGGATAATGGAATCGGCACATTAAGATTACCGACCCTCTGTACCGGTGCCTTCAGGAATTTGAAGACGCATTCCTGTACCTGAAAAGCTATTTCGGCATGGGGGCCACATCGGATATAGTCCTCGTCAACTATCACCAGCCGACCTGTCTTTTCCACCGAAGCTAGAATGGTATCAATATCCAGTGGTTCTAGAGTACGGGGATCAATGACTTCAACGCTGATACCCTCTTCTGCCAGGTCCTCCGCTACGTGGAGTGAGAGGGTTACCTGATAGCCATCAGCAACAATAGTGACGTCTTTCCCTTCTTTTCTCACCACCGCCTGACCTAGGGGAATCAGGTATTCTTCCTCAGGAACCGGACCTTTCACCGGGTAGTGGAAACGGTGTACCAAGAAGGCCACCGGATTATCATCCCTGATGGCAGTTTTGAGCAGACCTTTGGCGTCGTAGGGGGTAGTCGGGATAACCAGTTTGAGGCCAGGCCCGTGCCAGATGTTAGCGACGGGTGCCCGGCTATGTGAGAACCCACCGCCGCTATAGCCCATTATGCCCGCCACGTAGACCAAGGGCACCTTCATATCCTCAGCAGCGCCATGCCCAGCGCGCCACAGTCCGGCCTGATAGATTTCATTCCAGGCAGGGAACATAAAGTCAGCAAAAGAAAAATCGATGATTGGCCGCATACCACTCAGGGCAGCCCCAGTAGCCGAAGCAGCCAGTGTAGGCTCTATAATGCCGGTCTCCCTTACTCGGAATTCGCCAAATTCCTTAAAGATCTCTTCCGGGGGTCGTGTTGGAGCTACACCTCCTGGACCTACAGCTTCACCGATGAGGTATACTCTCTCATCCCGCCTCATTTCCTCAGCTACCGCTTCTTGTATCGCCTGTGCTGTGGTTATCTCTCGCATTGCCATTATCTCTCTTTTCCTTGGGCTAAGTATGAGAGGTCGCATACAATTTGCTGAAGATTTCCTCGGGGTTCGGTTCTGGACTTTCATCAGCGAACTTCTGGGCCTCAGCTACCTCATCATCAGCTTCTTCATGTATCCTGACGATGTCCTCTTTAGTGAGCAGCCCTCTGTCCAGTAATGCTTTCTCAAACCGCGGCACTGGGTCCTTCTTCTGCCATTCCCGTACCTCTTCCCTGGTCCGATAGGTCATCGGGTCACCTTCCACGTGGCCACGCCAGCGATAGGTCATCATTTCTAGTAAGGCTGGACCTTCACCTTTCCTCGCCCTCTCGATAAACTCACTGGTTGCCTCTGCTACGGCAATTACGTCATTTCCGTCCACGGTCTTGCCCGGCACGGCATAATTATCAGCTATCTTCGCGATCTGCCTAATCGCCCAGGTTTTCTCCAGCTTTACTGACATTGACAGCCCGTTGTTCTCACACATCCAGATAATGGGTAACTTCCATATTGAGGCGAAATTAAAAGCTTCGTGCAAGTGTCCTCTGGTGCCGCAGCCATCACCGAAGAACATCATCACCACCTGTCCCTTACCCTTCATCTGGGCCGAAATGCCCATTCCTACGGCGAGCGGGAAGTGGCCCCCCTGCATCCCGCTGCGGCCCAAAATGCCCAGGCTGGGCTTGGCGATGTGGGTACCGCCATACCCTCCAGCACAGCCGGTAGCTTTGCCATGAAATTCGGCCAGTATTTCTTTCATTGACATACCCCGGGCAATCCAGACATAGCAGCCACGGTGGGTGTAAGTAACATAGTCATCCGGACGAAGAAGCGCCACCGGGGCAACGATGGCATCCTGCCCAAGGCCACTATGCCACCCAGGTGACATCTTACCGGATTTGGCACTTTTAACTAACTGATAGTCCAGATCTCTTTGTCGGATCATATCACGATAGATCCGCAACAATAATTCGTTTGATAATGCCATCTTTTCTGACCCCCTTTAATAACCTGGTCCATTAACTGCTCACTCTAGTTGCCGAGTTCCATTTGCCTCAGGTCTTGAATAATCTGCTCCAAGGTCTGGAAGAACTGAGCAGCCGTCACGCCAGCTAAAACACGGTGGTCATAGGTCAGACTCAGGCCCATCATTGTCCTGATAACGATCTGATTCTCCCGTACTACTGGTTTCGGCACCAACCTCCCCACGCCCAGAGCCGCACTCTGTGGAGCATTGATAAGTGGCGTAACAAAATCAGTACCATACATACCGGCGTTGGTTATGGTAAAGGTGCCGCCACTGAGGATATCTAGGTTAAACCTTTTGCTTCTCACCTGCCCCGTCAGTTGGATTGCCTCTTGAGCCACCTCAACGATTGATTTTCGGTCTGCTTGGCGTATTACCGGTGACAGCAATTGACCATTATCAAGGGCTACCGCTACAGAGATGTTAATGTCACTGTAGATCCTGATTTCTTCCCCAACCAGAGAAGAGTTAATTATTGGGTGTTGACGCAGGGCTTGAGCTACCGCTTTTATCAGGAGGTGGGTGTAGGACAAACGGAAGCCATATTTTTCTTCAAATCGGTCAAGGAGTGACTGTCGAAGGTTTACCAATTCGGTGGCGTCAACTTCACGCATCTGTGTGACTTCAGCGTAGTTGAGGTGACTGTTGAGCATGCGTTCGGCAAGGACTTTACGCCAGCCCTTTAAGGGTATCGACTCAACTATCTTATTTCCCGTAACCTGTTCTATTTCGTTATTCCCTGAGTCCATAAACTGGGCCTCTTATTAACCTTCGGTTTGTATTATGGCCACAACTTCACCAACAGGCACTTCTTCGTTTTCACCAATCAATATCTTCTTGAGCACGCCACTCACTTCTGACTCCACGTCCATAGTTGCTTTCTCGGTATCTACCATAAATAGAGGTTCGCCTTCTTCCAATTGGTCGCCCTCTTTTTTATACCACTCGACTATGGTTCCTTTGGTCATCTCCTGGCCCAGCCGGGGCATGATAACCTCGACATCCATACTGGCAAACCTCCGTCAATATCTCCTTCCCTGTCCAAGATAGTAGTCTTTCGGCAGGAAAGTTTAACATTACCATCAAATCAATAGTCACCTATTATATCCTCAAATAACCGTCAATTATCAACATTTTGGGTTTAAAATAATAATATAGGTATCATTTGGACTAATAAATAACCTGCTATGCTGTTCTTGAGCTATACTAAAGTAATAGAATATACCACGAATAAATGTAAGCTAACAAAGGAGGTAAAAGGATAATGACCAAACTCATCACCGGGGGCACAGGATATATTGGTGCAGAACTCGCCCGTATTCTGGCCGAGCGGGGGGAGGAGACAGTCCTGTTTGACGTAGTAATAAACCGTCACCGCATCGAGGATATTGAGAACAAGGTAAAGATAGTGCCGGGAGATGTGGGTAACTGGGCAGAGGTGCTCAACGTGGTTAAGGAGAACAAGGTCAGTGAAATCTATCACCTGGGTTCCATGCTTACCTATATGTCAGAAATAAACCCGTGGGCTTCTTTCCGCACCAACGTTATCGGCACGTACAACGTATTAGAAGCGGCCAGATTGTTCGGCGTGGAAAAAATGATGTTCACCAGTACTCTGGGAACATTTGGTTTACAGGTTGAGGAAGTGCTCACGGATATCAGCATCCAGCGACCGGTGAGCATATACGGTTGCGGCAAACTTTACGGTGAAAGCTTGGGCAGATTTTTCCGCAACAAATTTGGCCTGGATTTTCGGTCTATTCGGTATGCCCACATGATCGGACCAAACGTCCGGACACCCGGTCACTGGGCGCCACCCATGATTCAAGATGCTATTTTGGGTAAGCCTAATGAATGCGTTTACGGCACGCCGGAATCAACCATTTCCATGATATATGTCAGGGATGCCGCCCGGGCAGCGGACATGGTGTTGCAGGCCCCAAAAGAGAATATTGATATGGTTAACTATAATATAACTGGTATCCCAGCAGTTACCTCGGCTAAAAAACTGGAGGCCGTCCTGAAAAGTCGCTTTCCACAATTCGAGGTCAGCTACAAACCAGACCCGCTTTCCCAGACCGGATTCTACAAAGCTTTTGGGGCTATGAAGGTGTTTGATGATAGCTATGCCAGAAAAGAATGGGGCTGGCAGCCGCTTTATTCGACTCCGGAAGCTATAATCGATAGATTTGAGCAAGATTCAAGAGAACATCTCAGACGTTACGGTATGGCGTAAAATCGCTTTGAAGGACTTATATTTCCGTGTAAATCTCTGATATCAGTTGTTTATGTAGAAGTATGTAAGACAGATTATTAGCTGACCTCTCAAGATGCCGGCGCATGGCTAACTGTGCTTTCTCCGCCTCGTTTGCCGCCACGGTGTTGAGGATTGCCTCGTGATCCTTGATAGTATCGCCAAGACTATAGATCCTCTCTGTCCGCATTGCTTGCTTTATCCAGAGTATCATCAGTCTCCGAAGCTCGGCAAGAAATCTATAGAGTGTAGCATTGTGGCTTGCCTTCGCCAAGGCAAGGTGAAATGATAAATCGGTTTGAAGTTGAGCCGGGTTCAGTTTATCGGCATTTTTCTTCATTAACTCTAAGTAATGGCGTATTGCATCGATATCTGTCTCGGTGGCATTTACTGCCGCCAGTCCCGCCATAGACTGCTCAAGGACGATCCTTGCTTCAACAATTTCCTTTATATTTTCACGTCCCATCTGTACGCGCCAGGTAAGCGCTCTAGACAGAAATCCATCTGAGGATACGCTAACAAACGTTCCACGTCCGTGGTGTGTGGCAAGTACGCCGGTAAGTAGCAGGGCGCCTATTGCCTCCCTGAGTGAACTCCGGCCAACGCCAAGTTGCTCCATTAACTCATGTTCCGCCGGCAATTTATCCCCTTTCTTTAACTTGCCGCTGGAAATCAGGGAGACAATGCGATCCATAATTTGGTCAGTCAGCCTTTTCCTTTTAATTGGTTTTATGTTTGATTTCATTGACAGGTACTCACTAAGAATATGGAGGTCTGCTCGAGGGATAATGAATTTATAGTAAAATTTCTACTTAAATTTGTCAAGTAAATACTTGACAGAGTCAAATTAACCATATTATAATTAGCTTCGAAGAAAAAAGATTGTCTGATGACCTTACAATCATATAAGCAGATACCACATCAAGTTATTCAACAAGCGGGCTCTGCCTGGGGAGAGTCAGGCAAAGACCCGATATGGTTCCTATGGTAAGCACCCTAGCGTTGAATCAAGCGAGCGGAATCCCACAGTTGAACTTAATTTGTGCTGGACCGTTGGTATCATCAGGTGTTTGGGAGACTGCAATCCCGGGCAGTATCAGCCATAACATACCTTGAAATATATAAATACCCAAATAATATGATAAAGGGGGTGATCGCCTTTAATAGCAGAAGATTTTCAGACTACAGTGTTTTAAAAAGCTAGGAGGATGAAAAAGTGCATAAGAAACGAATATTAGCTTTGGTTGCATTGGTCACATTAGTAAGTGGGTTGATTGGTGCTTGTGCTGCACCGGCCCCTGCCCCTGCCCCAGCACCGGCACCTGCCCCAGCACCGGCACCTGCTCCAGCCGCGCCCGCCGAGGTTTTTGAGTGGAAAGTACAGAGTGCCTTTGGCGTTGGCAGCTGGGATTATCTATCAGGAGAGAGAGCCGTACAGAGGATAGAAGAGCAGAGCTTGGGCCGGATAAAGATACAATACCTGGCTCCAGGGACGATAGTCGCCGCCTTCGAGCAGGCTGACGCTGTTAATGACGGCGTTCTGGACGGATCTATTGCCTGGTCTGGTTACTGGGTGGGCAAAGATAACGCCTTCACCCTGTTTGCTTCTTGCGCCGGTGGTCCTTTCGGCATGGACACCTGGGACCATACCGGATGGATGTTCTTCGGCGGTGGCTATGAGCTATACCGGGAGCTTTTTCAAGAGCTGGGCTATACGAATATTATGCCCTTTATCGTGAAGGGAGAGTTCCCAGAGCCGCTGGGCTGGTTCCCGAAGCCATTGGAGAAATGGGAGGACCTCGCCGGGTATAAAATGCGGGTAGCTGGCATGGCCGCCGAGGTCTTTAAAGAGGCCGGCGTGTCAGTAATGACTGTGCCCGGGGGCGAGATACTTCCCAACTTGGAAAAGGGCGTACTTGATGCCTCTGAATACAGCGACCCTCACAGCGACATGCTGTTGGGCATCGCCGACGTTCTCAAGTTCTACCATGCCCCTGGGGTCCACCAGCCAACCGGGTATGTGGAACTGGGAATCAACAGAGCGCGCTTTGAGGCGCTACCTGCGGACCTTCAGAAGTTGGTCGAATCAGTCTGCAACGAGATGTTGCTCAAGAGCACCATCGAAGAGTATGTCTTGGGCCAGTGGGCTTTGAATGAGCTTATTACCAAGCATGGTGTTACTTTGGTTAAGTCACCAGATGAGATATTGGAGAAGCTTCTGGACGCCTGGGACGTGGTAGCTGCACGAGAAGCCGCCAAGAACCCCCGCTTTGCCAAGATTTTTGAGTCGCAGCGAGACTGGGCTTCGAAGATTGTTCCCTACAGGGGAATTTTCTTTAAGGACTACTCGTTCACTGCTGACCATTACTGGAAGTAACCGGCTTAAAACGCTGGCAAATGATAGGCTAGTAGGGTTTGCAAGAATGACCCTACTAGTCTACTATAAGTGGTAGCTAAATGCATTGTTCCAGCTTTTTAGCAGGTTAAATTTGCAGAAAGGATAAGGAGGCAAAGTTGCGCCTTTTCTTAAAATTTATTGATAAGACGAGTGAGACGGTGGGTAAGCTTTTTGCCTGGCTCATTGTCTTTCTGGTCGTGGGATTAATGTACGAGGTGATAGCCAGATATGTCTTTAATGCCCCGACCATCTGGGCTTACGACCTAACCTACATGATTTACGGGGCCCACTTCATGATGGGAGCTGCTTACCTGCTTTACGCCAGGGGATACGTCAGGATAGACGTCTTTTACCGGTTCCTGCCACCGCGCTGGCAGGGGGGCCTTGATGCTTTTCTGTTCCTGGTGCTCTTTTTCCCGGTGATGGCAGTGTTACTTTACAAAGGGATACCTTATGTCGCCTTCTCCTGGTCACTGCATGAGACAAGTACGGCTGGTGCCTGGAGTCCGCCGATTTATCCCCTGAAGACGGTATTGCCGGTGGCGCTTATTTTATTAACGCTTCAGGGCATTGCTGAATTCATTCGCAGCCTGGGCCTGGCTATAAGGGGGAAAGAGTATGGAGTCTGAAACTCTTGCCCTGTTGATGTTTGTCGCCGTTATGATTGGCATCTTTTCCGGGTTTCACGTTGCTTTTGTCCTTGCTGGTATTGCGCTGATATTTGGCTTCATCGGCTGGGGGCAAGTGGTTTTTAGCCAGATGGTCTCCCGTACTATCTGGGTAATGCTGAATGATGCCTTACCCGCCGTCCCGCTGTTTGTCTTTATGGGATGTGTCATGGAACGGGCCGGTATTGCCGAAAGGGCTTTCGGTATCTTACAGGTGGCTTTTGGGCCGCTAAGAGGGTCAATAGCCCTGGCCACCGTTTTTCTGTGCACCCTGTTTGCCGCCGGCACCGGGATAGTTGGTGCCCCGGTTACAGTTATGGGTATGCTGGCTCTCCCGGCCATGATGAAGCGTGGCTATGACGTACCATTAGCCACGGGCAGCATCTTGGCTGGCGGGACTCTGGGTATCCTTATCCCACCGAGCATAATGCTCATTTTATACGGACCTTTAGCTGGTCTATCGGTAGCCAGGCTGTTTACCGCTGGTATAATACCCGGCTTGGTGCTATCAGGCCTGTACTTAACTTATATTATCGTCAGATGCTATATTCAACCGAAGGCTGGTCCGAGTTTGCCGCCCGAGGAAAGGGCAATGCCAATAGTTAAGCTGATTTTTTCTGTGGTCATCGATATGGTGCCGTTTTTCCTCATTATTGTGGCCGTTCTGGGGTCAATCATCATGGGGCTGGCGGCTCCAGTTGAAGCTGCAGCAGTCGGCGCTACCTGTGGTGCGCTCCTCGCTATCGTTTACCGGAGATTTAGCTTGCAAGGTCTGAAGGAATCTGTTTACGCAACTATCAAAATCTCGAGCATGGTGCTGATAATAGCCGTGGGAGCCAGTATTTTC
>JADHXF010000073.1 GCA_016783105.1 Dehalococcoidales bacterium
AGGCATTGGCACAACCGCTGTTGACCACCACCCCGGTCGCTTTCCCGCCTGCGAGTCGCTGCTGGCAAAGTACCACCGGTGCCGCTTTAATCTGATTCCGGGTAAGCACGCCCGCCGCCACGCAGGGCACTTCCGAAGCCAGTATCGCCAGGTCCAGGCTTTCCTCTTTCTTGATACCAGCGTGCGTTGCACCGGCAGTGAAACCGCCTGGGGTAGTAACGGTACCCGAAGACACGAACTCAAATCCAGCTTTCATTACCCAAATATATCACACTGGATACCTCAAAGCAACGCTCGCTTATCAACCTAAATTTGACATCCACAGGCGGCGATGATAAACTTATGCCACTATGAAAATTGTAAGATACAGCATCGGCAACAAAACAGAGTACGGTATCCTGGACGGTGA
The DNA here is from genome assembly GCA_016783105.1 of Dehalococcoidales bacterium. Next base: position 410 of record JADHXF010000073.1, read on the forward strand.
GCAAATCCAGGTTATCGACGGAACACCATTTCCGGAAATCAAAAAGCTCAACCAGTCCCACAAGCTAAGCGAGGTCAAGCTCCTGGCACCCTGCGAGCCAACCAAGATTGTAGCCATCGGCCTCAACTACCACAGCCACGCCAAGGAGGTCGGCCAGCCTGCCCCCGAGGAACCGATAATGTTCTACAAACCTTCAAGTTCGGTCATCGGCCCCGAGGAGAAGATTTACAACCCCGGGTCCACACGGGTTGACTACGAGGCGGAGATGGGCGTGGTCATCAAGGTTCAGGCGACGAAGGTGAGCGAAAAGGACGCCATGAAGTACGTGCTGGGCTATACCTGCTGCAACGATGTCAGCGCCCGCGACTGGCAGAAAAATGACTCGCAGTGGGCAAGGGCTAAAGGCGCGGATACGTTTGGACCATGCGGCCCCTGGATTGAGACGGATATTGACCCGGGCAATGTGGTGCTGGAAGCATATCTCAACGGCGAGTGCAAACAGAACGTAAACACGAGCGACCTCATCTTTGATGTTCCGGCTCTGATAAGCTATATCTCCCGGTTCATTACCCTTTTCCCGGGCGATATTATCTCCACGGGAACGCCGGCCGGCATCAGCCCGATGAAGTCGGGCGATACCATCGAGATAAAAGTGGAAGGTATCGGCACGCTGCGCAATTACATGGCCTGAACGACGCCGCCCACATTCAGGAGATATCACTAGATGGAAGCAAAGACCGCCTACTTTGAGCGGCCCGGCCAGGAGAACACGGGCGAGGTGCTGCGCATTGCCGGGCAGCGAGCTAAAGAACTCGGTATCAAAACGATAGTGGTGGCGTCGACGCGGGGTGATACCGCAGCACAGGCAGTAGAAGCGTTGGAGGGCTTCCGGGTAATCATAGTGACCCACAGCCAGGGCTTCCGCGAGGCAAATGCCAACTCATTCACCGAGGAGAACCGCAAGGCGGTGGAGAGCAAGGGCGGCGTGATATATACCGGCACGCACCTTTTTGCCGGCGTCAGCCGCGCCATCCGCAACAAGTACGACACCTACGTCGTCGGCGACCTGTTTGCCAGTGTGCTCCGGCTCCTTGGCGATGGGATGAAGGTGGTCTGCGAGATATCGACTATGGCGGCGGATGCCGGTCTGGTACGCACCGACGAAGAAGTCATCGCCATCGGCGGCACCGGTCGCGGCGCCGATACGGCGGTGGTGCTCACGCCGGTGAACTCGCAGAATTTCTTTGATTTGAAAGTAAAGGAAATACTCTGCAAACCGCGTTTTTAGAGCTTGATTATATAATTAAAAAAGGAGGCTATAAGGATATGGGAGAACTTGGAGCGCATTATGCCCCCGGCAAGTGCGGTAAGCTCATTCCAGCACGGCTCACGACCAACACCGATATCACCGCCGGACTGAAGGCTGTCTGCGAGGAAAACGGCATCAAGTACGGCGCGGTGCTCTTCGGCATCGGCAGCATACGCAAGGTGGCTTATCAGATACTGGCGCCCAAGCCGGAGACCAAGCTCGGTGCCGGCTACACTGACCCCGCAACACTCCCCGGCCCGATTGAGGTAATCAGCATGCACGGCATTGTCTTCCAGTCAGATGACGGCCAGACGCTGCTGCACCTGCACGGCACTTTTTGCGATAAAGAAGGCGCCGTATTCGGCGGGCATATCGTACCCGGTGAGAATCCGGTACTGGCCACGCTGGACGCCTACATCGCCGAGGTGGTTGACGCCAAGACCATCCGCCAGATGGACGAGGACGTTGGCATGGCGGTGGGCATACCGCAGGGCAAGTTTGCCAAAGTCAAAGCGTAAAAGCACATTAAATTCAGTGACCTCACCCCCCTGTGTCCCCCTGGCGAAACTATAATCGGTACGCCAGGGGGTTCTTTCGGGCTTGAGATATCCAATACCTGTGTGGGTATAGCACCTTTGGCCTTGTATCTCGAACAGTCCGGCCATTCTGGGCACGGCAAACCCTTTGCTGTATAATCCGAGTGTAAAATCAAGAACTCCTGTTTCCGGACAGGTATCAAGTAGCTCGTTTTTACCTCTGCGTGACCTCGCAATACAGCTCCGGGGTTTCCGTCCACCCCACCTCCCAGTCCGAAGTCTCACGTGAAAGCAGTTGATAGGTGCCACCGATAATGGAGAGGGTATAGCTGCCGCCGCTTATCCCTATCAGGTTGAAGGTGGCGACACCATCCTGCAGGTTCATCAGCTGGTAACTGGGTGTTTCCCCGGCCTCCTGCGAGCTTTCCAGGTATAAGCGCATGTCGAGGTAATCATACGCCTTCTGTAAGGAATCCGTATTCGTCAGGTAGACCCGTACCTGGAGGTTGCCGTCATAGTCGTCGTGAGCGGTGATTTCAAACAGGTCGCCGGTTGGCGTGCTGCCGCTGAGTTCCGGGGCATCAAAATTGACGTTGGTATAAACCTGCGTGCACCGCGAGTCTTTGGCCACCCCGGCCTCTCTCATGCCGACGCCGGTCTGCAGGTCGTCAACCTCATTCCATGTCCAGGAGCTGCCGCTCTGCGGGTTATCAGTCCATAGGTTTGAGTATAAAGCGTAACTGGTGGTGAGGTTTTCCGAAGCACCGTTATATTCAGAGCCATTGGTCTTGACGTGGACATATGCGGAGACCTGGTCAGCGCTGAGGGTGGCGCGTGATACCATGAAAACCTCAACGTACTGGATATCCCCGCCGGCCGTCTGTGTTGAGTGATTGGCGGTATCGTATAAATCCTCTTCCCAGCCGGCTGATGGGGTATAAGCGTAGGTGCTGTCATTATCTGAACTGGCCTCATCCACCTTGTCCCAGTGCTCCCCGGTGGCCGGGAACTGGTATTTAACATCAGTCTCGTCGCCGATGCCGATAGGTCTAAAGATTACGTCGTCGTTCACCGGTGTTGAAACATCGCTCCAGCTGGGTTGAGTGCCGGTGGCATTAACGGTGGCGATGTCGCCGGTTGGCGTCGGCGTGGTGACGGTGTCAATCGCGGTGGTGTAGGTATAGGCGTATATCCCACCGCTGACTATCAGGATGAAACTCAACGCGACCAGCAGGTAAAACTTCTTTTCCATAAGTCCCTTGCCGCCATAGTATCTTGACTTAACCTGTGGACATTTCGGTTTGTGCGGTTACCGCGGGGTAGCCTCGCTGAAAAACTCAGGCGTGGTGGTCCACCCCGATGCCCACTCCGAAGTGTTATCCGAGACCAGGCAGTAACCACCGCCGGTGATTTCCACGGTATAGCCTGATAGCGCCACCGTGTAAGTGATGGTGATATCGCTGAGTGTCGGTGTGGCATCACCGGGCCCGGAGAAGTAAGCACGGTACTGAATCCAGCGGTCACCGTCATGGGTAGAATTGATGGCCGTGCCGCTGGTGGTGTAATAATCGCTGGTACCGGTCGGGCCGTACCAGGTAGCCGCGCTGAGACCTCCTTCCGTGGCGGCTGTCCTTAACCGGAACTGGATATCGGTGGTTGATGGCTCGCTGATGGTAAAGTAAATGTTCTCCCAGTCCCAGTTTCCGTAGGCACCGCCATCGTGGGTGGAGGAAGTAAGTGTTCCCGATGTGTAATAGGTGGAAAAATACACCCTTATCTCGTCCAGCACCGGGGTGTCAGAGCCGTCAGAGGTAAGCTCGGCGCGGTAGTAGAAGTTGGGTCCAGACCAGCCCAGCGTGGCGAGGCTGATGTTGGCCGAGCCCTGGGAGAGCGTGTCCCAGCCATTGAGCGTTCCTGCCGAGTTGTACCAGGTGGAATTATCGGTGGAATACTGGGTTTTCAGAGTGGTCCCGGAAGGAACCGCCGAAGCGTCATAGTAAAAGTCGTCGATGCTGAACACCGTTTCCCCGGATAGCAGGTTGGTTGAGGTGACCGTCCCCGGCGAGCTGTAACTGAGCGGTGTGTAGTTGATTTCGGCATAAACCTGGGTGACACGCGACCATTGATTTGCTTTGCATCTTATAAGACCCACGCCGATTTGCAGGTCGTCAATTTCGCTCCAGGTCCAGGGATTGCCGGTCTGGGGGTTGTTATTCCACTGGTAGGAGAAGGAGGCGTAATCGACATGGGGAAAATCTACCGGAGTTCCATTGTACTCAGCACCGTCCGTTTTAATGTGTATATAAGCGTTTTCAGGATCTTCATCCCCCTCTTCCTTGCCCACCATATATACCCTGACGTAATTGATGGTGCCCTGGCCGGCGGTATGATTGGCGATGTTGTACAGGTCCTCCTGATATTCCCAGTTTTCTGTAGAAACGTAGGTGCTGTCGCCGTCAGAGGTTGCCTCATCCACTTTATCCCAGTGGGCGCCGGTCTGAGGAAACTGGTCATTAATGACGGTCTCATCGCCGGCGGCATTGGGTCTCAGGGTTTCCGTGGCCGGTGTGCCAGCCGCGTAGTTAAGTGAAACCTGACCGCCGCTGATGGTGACATTGACGGAAGACGCTATCTTGGACTGGTCATCGTAACTGTCCGTGACATTATCGGAAAACTTTTCCAGTAATACGTCGCCGGGGCTGGTGGTGGTGTCCAGCTGGCTCAGGGTGCCGCCCTCAAAGTCGGACTGGCTCGTCTGGATCCAGCTCTTTGATGAGGAGGTGAGACCGGAAAGACAGAAGCTGGCCCTCCCGTTTTGCAGGGAGAGGACCTGGTAGTCCGGCGTTTCCCCGGCTTCCTCAGAGCCTTCAAGGTATAGCTTCATATTGAGGTACTTGTAGGCGCTGGTCAGGTTGGCCGCATTGGTCAGGTAAACGTCAACCAGCACGTCACCAGTGTAGGCAGCGCTGGGAGTAATATCAAATAAATCACCTGTGGGGACTTCCCCACAGGTGGTGTTTTCCGATAGGTTATCGGTTATTGGGCTCCAGTTGGGCTGGCTGGCGGAGACATTGGAAGTGGCTACGTCGGCGGAGGGGTCGCCAACGCCAATCGTCGCTACACCAGTGACGTAGGTATAAGCAAAACTGCCCCCCAGGGCTAGAAAAGCTATAGCCAAAATTATAATCAGATATTGCCTCTTCCACCGTCCCACCATAATATAAATATAACATACAAGTATAAAGGTAGTCATAAAAAATATAAAAATGCCCTAATCATTTTATGAACATTCCATAAAGAATCGTTGCGTCCTTTTACTGCAGCATAACTCGTTTTGCCCCCCTTTGAACAAAAGTCCAAATTGTCTAATGGCTTACTTACCGGTGGATTAAACAATCTGGCTTTTTGCTAAATAAATCGTATTTACAAGCCGGGGACTCTATAAATTTGTCGTAACAGCCACACGCCCAGGAGTTCAATTACCCCCCCCCAACTCCGCCAACAGTTTTTTCATTACAATGCACTGTATAAGCATATCTGCCTAGCTCAAGCCAATTCAAAATAAGCAGAAAACGACGAAGGGAAGATATACAATTTAGGTATTTAAGGCAGTCGGAAATAAGTATTACAGCGGATGTTAGCTTATACAATAAGGTCGTAAGCTAATAATGGAAATAAGAAAAGGAGGTGACTGAGATGGAATGGCAAATTATCGTAGCACTGGTGATTGCAATACCCATCATCCTTTTCCCGGTGGCGTTCGTCTGGTTCCTGAACATCGGTGGTATCTATGCCTCCGTCAAGGAAGCCCGGGCAAGGCGAGTTGCTCATGCGAAGGGAACGAAGGCGGCATTAGAGGCTAAGTAGTATATTGCTGTGGACAGATGAGAACATACCAACCGGTGAAAGAAGAGTGGGTTGATAGTAGAGAACAAAATCTCTTAATTGCCCCCCCTTTTTTATGCGACAAATATAGGTGCAAAGGAGGAGACGCTTTGTGGAACTAAACCGTAGAGATTTTCTGAAGCTATCGGGAACAGGTTTCAGTGCCGCCGTAGCTCTCGCTTTCCTCCCTGACGGAACTGTGATGGCTGCCCCCAGAGAGTTTCCGTTAAAAAAGAAGGTCAAAGAGACGACTACCATCTGCTGTTACTGCGGTGTTGGCTGTGGAGCCATTGTAGCTGCCTACGGGGATGGAATCATCAAAATAGAGGGAGACCCTGACCACCCCATCAATGAGGGCGCGCTGTGCAGCAAGGGACTGGCTATGTCTCAGATACACCAGGTAAATGGCAAGCCTAACCAGTACCGGCTTACCAGGCCCCTGTATCGGGCTCCAAACGCAACCGACTGGGAAGAGAAATCATGGGGCTGGATGATAGAGACAATCGCCAGGAGAGTTAAGGCCACCCGCGATAAATATTGGACTGGTAGAGCCAGCCGGACGGATGCTATCGCCAGTCTCGGTGGTGGCGAGCTGGATAATGAAGAGTGCTATCTGCTGTCCAAGATGAACCGTGCTCTCGGTGTGGTGTATTTAGAGCACTGCGCCCGTATATGACACTCCGCCACTGTCGCCGGTCTGGCGGAAAGTTTCGGCAGAGGCGCTATGACCAATCACTGGATTGACATCAGAAACGCCGACTGCATCATGATTATTGGCTCCAACGCCGCGGAAAATCACCCCGTATCTTTCAAATGGGTTACCAGGGCTATGGAGAGGGGAGCCAGGCTTATCCATGTTGACCCGCGCTTCACCCGCACCTCTTCCAGGGCCGATATCTATGCGCCGCTAAGGTCGGGGACGGACATCGCCTTTATCGGCGGAATGATAAACTACATACTCAACGACATGGAGCAAAATCCCGAAAATTACAATATGGAATACATCA
>JADHXF010000074.1 GCA_016783105.1 Dehalococcoidales bacterium
GTCCTTCCGTAACTATAGACTATTTTATAGCGTGATTACAGAACTAACTAGAAGATATTGGGCAATAGCTATCATTGTATTATTGACTTTAATCATGGAAATGATATAATCTCACATCAAAAAAGAGGAGGTTTATCATGGTAAAATTCATGGGCGTGATTCGACTCAAACCGGGGTATGACCCTGATGAGACCTGGCAATTATGGCGCACGGAACACGCGACCAATTACAAGAATCTGGCTCGTCCGGAATTGAAGCAATATACCATAAACCGGGTCATCAAGAGGCTCAATGATAACGATATTTACGGCATATCCGAGTCGGTTTATGAGGACGTGGCCAGCTGTGAACGCGCACTCAAGCGCTTTACTGACGCTCCACCTGATGAAGTGCTGAAAAGATTCCAGCCCGACAGGTTAATTGTGGAATTTGAAGAGATAGCGCTGGGTTAAAGACCGGTTTCATCGCGGTAGACCGGAAAGGATGTCGGCAGATATGAGGAATATTGGTGCCATCAAAAGCGTTGCTGAATTCAGCAGCCATTTAAATCAAATCGGGGTGTCTCTACCCTTCGATGCGGAGGTGAAGTCGGGGCCGGATTCGCCCCTGGCTCAGCCCTGTGTCTTCGGGAACAGGGTTATTGGCAATCGTTTTGCCATACTGCCCATGGAAGGTTGGGATAGCACTGCTGATGGACGCCCGACCGCGCTGACCAGGAGACGCTGGCAGCGTTTTGGCCTCAGCGGCGCGAAATTGATATTTGGTGGAGAGGCGGCGGCGGTTCGCCATGATGGCAAGGGCAGCCCGAGCCAATTGATGATATCAGAAGAGACTGTGGGCGAGATTGGGGAACTGCGGGAGCTGCTGGTGCGGACTCATGAGGAATACCACGGCAATAGTGACGATTTGCTGGTCGGGTTGCAGCTGACTCATTCGGGGCGGATTTCTAAACCACATGATATGAAACGTACTGAACCCGTAATCCTCTACCGCCACCCTTTTCTTGATAATAGATTTGGGGTGACCGAAGATACGCCGGTGATGACCGACGAGGAAATCAGCCGTCTAATAGAGGACTTTATCAGAGGGGCAAGCCTGGCAAAGCGGGCCGGATTTGATTTCGTTGATATAAAACACTGCCACGGCTACCTGGGGCACGAGTTTCTCAGCGCCATTGACCGCCCCGGCAATTATGGCGGCAGCTTTGAAAACAGGACCAGGTTCCTGAGGGAAATCGTGGCTGGCATTCGGGCCGAGGCATCGGGGTTGGATATCGCCGTTCGTTTTAGCGCCTTTGACTTTTTACCGTTTCAGCGGGGTGACGATGGGCACGGAAAACCAGTCGCATTCGCCGGTGAAAGGTATCCGTACGCTTTTGGGGGCGATGGTACCGGACTGGGCATAGACCTTGCCGAGCCGCTGGCTTTTCTGGACCTGCTGGCCGCAATGGATATCAAGCTGGTATGTATCTCGGGCGGCGCGGCTTACAATGCTCATGTCGTGCGACCTCACTTCACGCCGTCTATCGGTGGATATCGTCCACCGGAAGACCCGTTATTTGGGGTGGCCCGTTTTATCTCGGTAACCGGGGAGTTGAAACGGCAGCGTCCCGAGATAGTTTTTGTTGGCAGTGGCTATTCGTACCTGCAGCGCTGGCTGCCTAATGTGGCGCAATGCGTAGTACGCAATGGAATGACGGACCTGGTGGGAATCGGGCGGATGTCACTGTGCTACCCTGACATTGTCGCCGATGTACTTGCCGGTAGGGCATTGAAAGACAGGTTCATGTGCCGTGCCTGCGGGGACTGTATATCAGCTCCTATGAGCGGCCTGGTGTCCGGCTGTTATACACTGGATGACTTCTACCGCAAACGTCCGGAATACCAGCAGCTACGAGAGCTTAAAGGAAAGGAATAGCCTGGCAGGCTGTGAGTCTAATTATTACGAAAATAGCACCATAATTCGTCGAGGAGGATATATGTCGGACACAATAAAAATCGCTGCCGTTCAGACGGACCCCAAGCTGATGCAGGTTAAGGAAAACCTGGAAAACATGGTGAAGGCAACCAGAGAAGCGGCCCGCAATAAGGCAAATCTCATAGTCTTCCCCGAGTGCAGCCTCACCGGTTATGTCTTTTCCAGTCGCGAAGAGGCCCTGCCTTATGCCGAAACCATACCCGGACCCAGTACCGAGGAGCTATTATCGGTCTGCCGGGAGCTTGATGTATACGTTGTCTTCGGGCTTCTGGAAAAAGAGGGCGACAGATTATTCAACGCCTTATCTTTTGTCGGACCGAAAGGGTTTGCGGCGTCGTACAGGAAGAACCACCTTCCTTTCCTGGGCATTGACCGCTTCGTCGATAAAGGGGACAGGCCCTTTCAGGTACATTCAACCACCATAGGCAATATCGGGCTTCATATATGTTACGATGTGCTTTTCCCGGAAAGCGCCAGGATTATGGCCCTGCTTGGTGCCGATATCGTAGTCCTGTCCACGAATTTCCCTCATGGTCGCGGAGATGCGCTGAATTGCGTGGCCAGGGCAAGGACTATTGAGAACAAAGTGAACATGGTAACATCCGACCGTGTAGGCGCTGAGAGAGGCTTTAATTTTGCCGGGCTGAGTAATGTTGTAGATGTAACCGGAGAGATTCTCAGTATCGCCAGCCCGGACAAAGAGGAAATCGTATATGGTGAGGTGAGCCTGGAGGCAGCACGGCAGAAGCATCGCGTGTTCATACCTGGCGAATGGGAGATAGATAATATAGGCCATCGCCGACCGGAAATTTACGGTGTCATCACCCAGAAGAAGTAAGAAAGCAGTGCGTTCTTTGAAAGCGCCTATTCCTCGATGGCTATAGCTCTGGTCGGCGAACCTCCGGCCCCTTCGATGGGAAGCGGAAGCGCCATAAAATGGACGCGGTCTCTGGTGATCAGGTGCAGGTTGCACAGGTACTCTATGACCAGGATGCCTTCCTTGAAAAATGCGTGATGGGTGGTATTTTCCTCGGGCGTATCCTGGTACTGCGGGTCGGAAAGCTTCTTTCTTAAAACATAGTCGGGAGGGTAGTCATAGCCAACAGCTTTGACTTTCCGTTCTACCAGCCATTCACAGGCTTCAAGTGACGTATAGGGAGACTTGGCCCAGAAATCCCGACTCATATAGTCACATTTCAGGGGCCAGTCGGTACGAAGCAAAACAATATCGTTCGGCTTTATATGCTTGCCCTTTTCTTCCAGGTCCTCTGCGGTGACGGCATCATTTTCTCCCAGGTGAGAAAGATCGACAATTGCCGCCTCTCCCATGAACCTATCAGGTGGCACTTTTTCTATGGAAAGACCATCAGGCAAAAAATGTAACGGCGCGTCGACATGAGTAAAGCCGTGGAGATTGAGCTCAATGGACTGGAGCAGGAAGTGGTAATCATCGAAGGTGCGCTGTGCCTGCAACCTGGCTAACCAGCGCCAATGTTCTCTGATTGGAAACGTCAGGTCGATAAGTTTCATGATGATAATTTACACCTGTATGAAATTTGTATATGAATAGTACTATAAGCTGGCGAGTACTGGCAATAGCCAAGATGCAATTGTCATTCTCTATTTAGCTCGGCAATAATGCTTTCGTAGTAGTCCAGCGATTCAGGGTTTACCAGGGAATCTCTGTTCGAAACGGGTTTTCGGTTTATGATGTTCGTGACGGCAGCTTCAACTTTCTTCATATTGAAAGTATAGGGGATGTCCGGGACGGGAATAATCCTGGCCGGAACGTGTCTCGGGGAGGCGTTATCGCGCAGTGTTTTATTAATCTTATACTTTAATTCCTCGGTTAAACTAAGCCCAGCTGCCAGCTTAACGAAGAGGATTATACGCTGGTCGCCTTTCCAGTTTTGCCCTATGGCGAGGCTGTCGGCAACCTCCTCCAATTTTTCCACCTCCCGGTATATTTCCGCGGTGCCAATGCGCACCCCCGACGGTTTCAGGATGGCGTCGGAACGGCCAAAAAAGGTTATTCCCCCGGTGGCGCTGGACAGCATAACGTAATCACCATGACGCCATACGTTCGGGTAGGTATTGAAATAAGTTTCTTTATATTTCTCACCATCCGGGTCGTCCCAGAAATAGAGCGGCATAGACGGCGAAGGGGCTTCGCAGACAAGCTCTCCAGTCCGGTCATAAACCGGCCTGCCATTTTCGTCATAGCACTTGACCTTCATTCCCAGGGCTGCTCTCTGAAGTTCGCCGGCAAACACGGGAAGGGTTGGGCTACCCTGCGCGAAGCAGCCATTGATATCTGTGCCTCCAGAAATAGAATTAAAATGAAGGTCTTTTTTAATAGCCTTATAAACGTATTCGAATCCTTCAGCAGAAAGGACAGAACCCGTTTGCGATATCTCTCTTAATGACGATAGGTCATACTCGCTTCCAGGGTTGAGCCCCTGGCTTTTCAGGTAGTTGATATAACTGGCGCTGGTACCAAAAATGGTTATTTTTTCGTCCTGAACCAGTTTCCACATGGCACCGGGGTTGGGGTAACCGGGGTTGCCATCATACAATATTATGGCCGGCCCCACGGCCAGGGAACTTAGCATCCAGTTCCACATCATCCAGCTGCAGGTGGTGATGTAGAAAATCTTGTCGTCTCGCTTTAAGTCGGTATGGAGTATCAGCTCCTTCAGGTGATTGATGAGGACGCCGCCTCCGCTCTGCACCAGGCACTTTGGTTTCCCGGTCGTGCCGGAAGAAAACATGATAAACGAGGGATGCTCGAAAGGCAATTGTTCAAACTGAATCTCCGGTTGCTTCTCCACCGCCAAAAATCGTTCATAATGCACTGAGTTGGGGATAGGCTGGATATCCGGTCTATCCGTGACATAAGAAACTACAATGACTTTCTCCAGGGAGGGGATTCCTCTGGCAACCTGAGTGGCATTGGCCAGAGAGTCTATAGTTTTCCCTTTGTAAAAATAGCCGTCGACGGTGAAAAGAATCTTCGGCTCAATTTGGCCAAGGCGGTCAAGGGTTGCCTGCGCTCCGAGGTCGGTGGCACAGGAAGACCATATGGCACCGATGCTGGTGGCAGCCAGCATTGCGATGGCCGTTTCTATCAGGTTGGGCATATAGGCGGCCACCCTGTCTCCCGGCTTAATGCCCATATCACGCAGGGATTTAGCCAGGCGGGCTACGGAATTATACAGCTCCGCATAGGTAATTCGGGTAGCTTTTTTGTTTTCTCCTCGAAACACGAAGGCGATATGATTGTCCCGGTATCTTAAGAGGTTCTCCGCGAAATTCAACCTGGCACCGGGAAACCACTTCGCCCCGGGGAACCGGCTTAAATCATCGACCACTGCATCGTAGTGACGGGAAGCCCTGATGCCCGAAAATTCCCACATAGCCGCCCAGAAATCACCTATCTTATCAACTGACCAGTCATAAAGGGCATCATACGCATCGATTTTAAGAGCGTATCTGTCATTGACAAAGCGAATAAACCGGGTTATGTTGGCTTGATTTATCCGGCTCTGAGAAGGAGTCCACAGCAGATTGCCCATAATATGCTCCTCTTGACTGGCTTGTTCCTTAGATACTGGATTCCGCCCTGTTAAGGAATATCCACCGCATTGAGAGATAAGTATAAATCTCTGCTTAAATCATTGTCAATTTATGGTGTTTGAACAGGCGTGGGGTTTAACGCTAAAATTGATTGCGGGTGATATCAGACGGTGTTATAGTAAACGGAACGGTTAAATCAGGCTCGAAACGGAACAGGTATGCTTAAATCAACCGTGGCTCTGGTAAGATGTGATACGTATGACAGCCAGCAGGTATACGAGGCAGTTGAGACGGGGGTTGACCTGCTCGGAGGTATATCCCGTTTCGTTAAACCCGGTGAAAAGATAGTCATCAAACCGAACGTGCTGTTCGGTGTCAACCCTCAGAGGTGTGTATCGACTCATCCCTCGGTATTCAGGGCTGCGGGCATACTGCTGAAGAAAGCCGGCGCTATTCTCTGTTGCGGGGATTCTTCAGGCTTTGGCCGATGCGAAGGCAATATGAAAAGGAGTGGTTTGAAGGCGGTGGCCGATGAACTCGGAATTGAGCTGGCTGACTTCGACAAGGGCAAGGCCGTTTCCCATAAAGAAGCACTTTTAAATAAAAGATTTGTTCTTGCCAACGGAGTTCTGGAGTCAGACGGCTTGGTAAGCCTGCCAAAGCTGAAAACTCACGGCCTGACGAGGTTTACCGGGGCCATTAAAAATCAATTTGGCTGTGTTCCCGGCGTCCTGAAGAGCCAGTTTCATGTCAAAATGGCAGACCCGTATGAGTTTGCCACCATGCTCGTCGACCTGACCACGCTGGTAAAACCGCGTCTGTATATCATGGATGGTATTATGGCTATGGAGGGGAATGGGCCGCGGAGCGGTAAACCCAGAAAACTCGGTGTCCTGTTGCTCTCCAGCGACCCCGTTGCCCTGGACGCCATAGCCTGCAAAATCATTGACCTGGACCCGGCATTTGTGCCGACCTCGGAACCGGGAGAGAGGGCGGGGCTCGGTACCTATCGTTACGATAACATTGAAATTGTGGGCGAGGCTGTGGAGTCGTTTATTGCCCGGGACTTCGATGTCGTACGCAAGCCCCCGGTCGCGATACGCCACCGCCCGATGAGGGCATTCCTCAAGAATCAAATATGCCCGCGGCCGACTATCGATGAAGCGATTTGCACCAGTTGCGGTACATGTGTTGAGGTATGCCCGGTTAAACCGAAGGCGGTCGACTGGCACGACGGTGATGAATCCAGACCGCCTGCGTTCAAATATGACCGCTGTATTCGATGCTACTGCTGTCAGGAACTGTGCCCGCAGGGAGCCGTAACCATACGGGAAACGCTGCTGGGCAAGCTCCTTTTCCGTTAACCCGAGGAAGCTGATTCCGATTTATTGAAAGCAATCGGCTATTGTTTTAGAATGCGTTTAACAGGCCAAAAAGTGTTGCGAAATTAGAACGGCTACGGAGGTAGGAACCAATGAGGTTGAAAGGCAAGGTGGCCATTGTTACCGGTGGTGGTGCCGACATAGGACGTGCTATTTCATACGCTTTCGCTGCCGA
>JADHXF010000018.1 GCA_016783105.1 Dehalococcoidales bacterium
TTCCCGGCGCAGCAAATAGCTCGCTTACTTTCGGGCTCTGGGCCAGCTTCCAGACCAGCGTGTGCTCCCGTGCCCCGCTCCCAACTACTAATATTCTAATCTACCTCACCCCCTGTATCCCCCTCTCCTTCAAAGGAGAGGGGGAGGGAAATAAATAGGGGGCTTCGCCCCCTTTAACCCGTCATTGAGGAGTATCACCTGTCAAGAGTTTCCATGCATCGAGGTAATCTGCTAGCATATCTCCACGTTTCTTATTTCCATGCTTTTTGCTTTTTGATTCTAAGTCAAGCCTGTGGTGAATATAACCTTCCTTTGTTCTTAATGGTAGAGCATATTCTTTAAAGATTTCGCTTGGAAATATCCAAACCTTTGGCTTCCCTTCGGACTCTTGCTTCGACATATCGACACACACAATAAAACGCTTCTCTGTTGGTCGTAGCTGGTCTAGGCCCCAAAGATCAAAACTCCAACCTCTTTGTGTTGATTTCACCTGTATTTCTAGGTATTTGCCATCCTTTTTGCGTATTATTGCATCAATGCCTGTATCTATGACTGGGAGATAGAGTTCTGCTCCTTTCTCGATTAGCTTGCCAAAGACCAAAAACTCGGCTTGCTTTCCCTTTTGTGAGCTTGTTGGTTCCATCATGGCTTGCTGCTTACTCCCACTCTATGGTTGAGGGCGGTTTGGAGGTTATATCCAGGACGACGCGGTTTACCTCGGGCACCTCGTTGACGAGGCGATTGGAAATTCGCGCCAGAACATCATAAGGCATGCGCGCCCAGTCCGCCGTCATGGCATCTTCACTGGTCACGGCGCGAATGGCAATCACGTGCCCGTACGTCCGGTAGTCGCCCATTACGCCCACGCTGTGGATGTCGGGGAGAATGGCGAAACTCTGCCAGAGCTGGTGGTAGAGTTTCGCTTTTTTGATTTCATTCATGACGATGAAATCGGCGCTGCGCAGTATCTCCAGCTTTTCTTTGGTTACCTCACCGATGATGCGTATGGCCAGTCCGGGGCCGGGGAAGGGTTGCCGCCAGACCATCTCTTCGGGCATGCCAAGTTCCAGTCCTACGTGGCGCACCTCATCTTTAAAGAGGTAGCGCAGCGGTTCAAGAAGTTTCAGCGTCATTCTGGCCGGCAGGCCGCCGACGTTATGATGGGTCTTTATTTTGGCGGAGACGGTGCTCACCGAGGATATGCTCTCGATGACATCCGGGTAAAGAGTTCCCTGGGCAAGAAAATCAACCTTGCCCGCCTTATTCGCCTCTTCCTCAAAGACGTGGATGAACTCCTCGCCGATGCTCTTGCGTTTCACTTCCGGGTCAATAACGCCTTTAAGTCGGTCGAGGAACCGTTCGCTGGCGTCAACATACTGGATATTCATGCCCAGGTTCTGCTGGAAGACTTTGAGCGTCCTTTCCACTTCCTCGCGGCGCAGCAACCCGTTATTGACAAAGATGCAGGTAAGCTGGTCCCCGATGGCACGGTGGATGAGCGTGGCGACCACTGCCGAATCGACTCCTCCAGAGAGCGCACAGATGACCTTACCATCGCCCACGCTCTCCTTAATTCGGTCGATGCTCTCATTGATGAAGCTGCCCATGGTCCAGTTCCCCTTGCAGCCGCATACCCGGTACACAAAATTCCGCAATATTGTTTTACCTTCCGGCGTGTGAGCGACCTCGGGGTGAAACTGGAGCCCGAAGATGCCATCGCCATTGCCCATGACGGCCACAGGGGAGTTTTCCGTATAAGCAAGGGCGGTGAAGCCGGGTGGCATTTCTTCGATTTTGTCACCGTGGCTCATCCATACCGGTGTGGACTCGGGCAAATCGGCAAACAGCGGCGACTCAAGACTGCTCAGGTGCAGAACGGCGTGCCCGAATTCTCGCTTTTTACCGGGTGCCACCACCCCGCCGAGCTGTTTGGCGATAACTCCCATACCGTAGCAGATACCGAGCACCGGCAGGTGGTTCTCATATATATATGATGGTGCCAGTGGTGCATTGGCGTCATAAACACTCCTGGGGCCGCCGGAAAGAATAAAGCCACGGGGGTTGAGCGGGGCTATCTTTTCCCAGGGGGCATCATGGGGCACCAGTTCACAGTAAACCTGGCACTCGCGCACGCGGCGGGCAATCAGCATACTGTACTGGGAGCCAAAGTCAATAACGATGATTGCTTCGCGTTCCGCTCCGGAGACCGCTTCCTCGCTTACCGACGGCTGTTCTCCGCCCATCTCTTTGGCGATTTCCAGATAGGTGGAGACTTCAATATCGTCAGTCGTCGCGATGCGGAGACTCTTGCCTGTGGCCAGTTCTGCCTTCTTCTTCACCATTTTTATAGAACCCAGATTACCATTATGATATACTACCGTCAAGAGAAATAACAAGTTGCTTTCAGAAGATGTCAGCTTTGAAAATCGCTAAAAAGGGCCATGTTTTTTTCAGCAATAGCCCGGCAGCCACGCTACGTTTTGGCCGGCGCTTGGGGGGAAAAATGACCGCCGGAAGTGTTATTGCTCTGGTCGGTGAGCTTGGTTGCGGCAAAACGCTCTTCACCCAGGGTTTATGCAGCGGTCTGGGTGTTCCGGAAAAAGAGGTCAACAGTCCCACCTTTGCCTTTGTCAATGAATACCGGGGAAGACTCCCTGTCTATCACGTTGACCTGTACCGTACCGGTAATATTGAAGACGGGTTTGAAATCGGGATGCTCGATTATCTGGCCAGGGCGGAGTCGGGAGTCATTGTGCTGGAGTGGGCGGAGAAAGTGATTTCTCTGCTGCCAGAGGACTATATACAGGTGAAGTTCGAGGTGCTTTCCCCGCAGAGGCGTCGATTAGAATTCACCGCTTTCGGAAAGAGATGGAGCACTTTTATCAAGGAGCTCGAAAGCTGATGCTGGTTCTCGGTATTGATACCTCAGGTTATGCCAATGCCATCGGTGTGGCCGATGATGGGCGCGTCCTTGCCGACTTCGTTTTCAAGACCAGAAACGAGTCACTGGCGAAAATAATGCTCAACGTCGACAGCGTACTCAAAGAGGCCAGCCTCGGTCTGGAAGATATTGACGGCTTTGGCGTCGGCCTGGGGCCGGGCTCCTGGACGGGCATAAGAATAGGGGTGACGGTGGGTAAGATATTTGCCTATTGCACGGGCAAACCAGTTAAAGGTATGTCTACTCTGGAAGTGCTTGCCTGTGGTGCTCGCGATTACCATACACTCATCTGCCCGATTGTTGACGCCGGTGCCAGAGAGACGATATACGCGGCGTTTTACCGCAGCGGCAACAATGGAATTTATCAGGTGGGTGATTACTACGTTGGCGACCTTCCCGGCCTGGCTGAGGTGGTAAAAGAACCCGTGGTACTGGTGGCGGCGGATGTGCCAAAGTACCGGAACGTGATGGGTCAATTGCTCAAATCGAATACCATTGAAGCGCTGGAAAGTGCGCCCAGCGGGGCGGCGGTGGCGTTGCTGGCGGCAGCTTGCCTGCAAAGTGGAGAGCATGATGATACGCTGGCGTTGGCGCCGATGTATCTGAAAGAGTCAACGGCGAGGGCTTTTGTGAACAAGTATTTAAAGCGCAATCAGGCAGCGCAGCAGGGGTAACCAGGATGCTTGTACTGGGTATTGAGACTTCCTGTGATGAGACGTCGGCGGCCCTGGTGGTCGATGGTAAAACCGTGCTGTCCAATATCATCGCCAACCAGCTGGAGCTGCACCGTAAATACGGTGGAGTGGTGCCGGAGATTGCGGCGCGACGGCATACCGAGCTCATCGGCTATGTTATCAACGAGGCGCTCGACAAAGGAGGCAAAAATTTACGTGATGTGGAGGCGGTGGCGGTAACAGCCAAGCAGGGGCTGGTCGGCTCGCTGCTGGTCGGGGTGGCCGCCGCCAAGACCCTCAGTTACGCGTTGCGGGTTCCGCTCATCGGCGTGCACCACATCGAGGGACATATCTTCGCCAGCCTGTTGAGCAATCCTGAAATACCGTTGCCTCACGTCTGTTTGACGGTGTCCGGCGGCCATACTCTGCTGGTATACGTCAGGGGATACTGCCAGTATGAGCTGCTCGGCGGCACGGTGGATGATGCGGCCGGTGAGGCTTTTGATAAGATTGCCAAGTTTCTCGACCTCGGTTTTCCCGGAGGCCCGGTTATCGACCGCCTGTCCATTCAGGGCGATAGAAAAGCCTTTAACTTCCCCCGGCCGTTATTAAAGGCGAAAACGTTTTATTTCAGCTTCAGCGGTCTGAAAACAGCCATCATCAACGCTTTTAAAGGCCAGCTTGCCAGCGGTGAGGCGCTGCCTCTTGGGGATATTGCCGCCAGTTTTCAGGAAGCGGTGGTGGATGTCCTAGTGGCCAAGACAATGCGAGCCGTCAGACAGCAGGCAGTATCCGCCGTCAGTGTTACCGGCGGCGTCTCGGCAAACCGACGGTTGAGAGAGGTGTTCGCGGACACCTGTAACCGGGAGGGAATCAAGGTCTATTTTCCCGACCTCTCGCTGTGCACGGACAACGCGGCCATGATTGCGGCAGCCGGCTATGCCAGGCTGATGCGAGGTCAGTCAGATGACCTGTCCCTCGATGTAATCCCTAATGTGCCACTTGAGGTGCAACATGCGGGCTAAAATCGAAAAGGTTAATCCCAAGAAACCATCGAAACAGGTTCTAAATCATGCGGCGCGCCTTATCAGGAAAGGGGCTGTAATCGTATGCCCGACAGATACCGGGTATGCGCTGGCGGCTAACGCCCTCGATACTAAAGCCATCGTCAAAGTTTTTAATCTCAAGGGACGAGCTTACTCCAACCCGATACACGTTGCGGTAAGCTCGCTGGAAATGGCGGGAAGGTATGCTCATATCAGCCCGGAGGCGGCGCAACTGGCACATAGCTTCCTGCCGGGTGCTTTGACGCTGGTATTGCCCAGGAAAGAAGCCGTTCCATCATTGCTGGTTGCCGGGCGCGATACGGTCGGCATCAGAATCCCTGACCATAAAGTGATACTGGACCTGACCGCCATGACCGAGCTGCCTATTACGGCAACCAGCGCCAATGTCAGCGGACAGCCGACGCCATACTCTGTGCCGGAAGTGATAAACCTGCTGGGTGGGGCGGTGGAACAGGTGGCTCTGATTCTGGACCAGGGCCCGATACCATCGCGCGGACTCTCCACGATTGTTGACCTGACGGTCAGCCCTCCCCAGTTACTGAGGCAGGGGCTGGTCAGCTGGCTGGAGATACGGCAGGTTCTACAGGCGTTTCAAGACTCTGCCTCGGGACAGGCGTGACCAACCACACGTCCGCGAGTTTGACAAGTTAATTTCCTATATGCTATTTTATGGTACGGGCTGCTGCGATTTTTCTCGTTTACCTGGTCCGTGCGTATGTGGCCTTATTTTTTTTAAGAACCTGAAATGGGGAGTTGGACTTGAAAAGTGACGTTGTTAAGAAAGGGATAGAGAGGGCGCCGCATCGCTCTCTGCTGTATGCTCTGGGTTGCAATCGCTCAGAAATGGACAAGCCGTTTGTCGGCATTATCAACAGCTTCAGCGAGATTGTTCCCGGACATATGCATCTGCGTGAAATTGCGCAGGAGGTAAAGGCGGGAGTAAGGGAAGGAGGCGGCGTCCCCTTTGAGGTTAATACCATTGCCGTGTGTGACGGCATCGTTATGAACCATGCGGGGATGAAATACAGCCTGCCCAGCCGACAGTTAATTGCCGACTCGGTGGAAACGGTAGCCGAGGCACATGCTTTTGATGCCCTGGTTTTCATTCCCAACTGTGACAAGATTGTTCCCGGAATGCTCATGGCGGCAGCAAGGTTGAATATCCCGTCCATCTTCATCAGCGGCGGTCCCATGCTGGCCGGCCGCTTTGGCAGTGATGGCCGAAAAGTTGACGTTATCTCGGTATTTGAAGGAGTGGGCGAAGTTCTCAGTGGCAAGATGAGCCAGGAGGAGCTGGACCAGCTGGAGCAGGTTGCCTGTCCCGGCTGCGGGAGCTGTGCTGGCATGTTTACTGCCAATACCATGAACTGCCTGATTGAGGTTATGGGAATAGGGTTGCCGGGCAATGGCACTATCCCGGCGGTGGATGCCAGGCGGCGAGGTCTGGCAAGGGATGCAGGGCGCACGGTGATGAAGCTGCTGGCGGATAACGTCCGTCCGCGGGATTTGATTAATAAAGAGTCCATCTACAATGCCTTAACCGTCGATATGGCGCTTGGTGCCAGCACCAACTCGGTGCTGCACCTGATGGCCATCGCCCACGAGGCAGACGTTGCCTTTCCGCTGACGCTGGTGAATGAGATAAGTCAAAAGACACCGTGCCTTTGCAAGCTGTCGCCGGCATATATAGACAAGAAAACCAAATATCACATTGAGGATCTGGACCATGCCGGTGGTATACCGGCAGTGATGAATGAGATAAAAGGACTGTTGAAACTGAATCTGAAAACGGTGACCGGCAGAACACTGGCCGAGAATATTGCGGGCAGTCAAATAATAGACAGCGACGTAATTCGACCGGTTGAAAATGCGTTTGCTGCGACCGGTGGCCTGGCAATACTCTTTGGTAACCTGGCTCCCGAGGGTGCCGTGGTGCGCCGTTCGGCAGTGGCCCCGGAAATGCTGTCGCATCGCGGGCCGGCCAGGGTATTTGATTCTGAGGAAGAAGCAACCAGGGCCATTATGGATGGCGACATAAAAGCGGGTGATGTGATTGTTATTCGCTACGAAGGGCCAAAAGGCGGCCCGGGAATGAGAGAAATGCTGACCCCCACCTCTCTTTTAAGCGGTCTTGGAATAGACAACAAGGTCGCTCTTATAACCGACGGGCGCTTTTCCGGCGGTTCGCGCGGCGCTGCCATTGGCCATGTTTCTCCCGAGGCGGCAGGTCAGGGCCCGATTGCCGCTCTGAAAGAGGGTGACACTATTATTGTTGATATTCCAAATTACAAACTGGCAGTAGAACTGACTGATGACGAAATAAAACGTCGTATAGCACAGTTGCCGGCGTTTGAACCGAAAGTAAAGTCCGGTTATCTCAGGTATTATGCCGAGAAAGTAAGCTCGGCGAGTACCGGAGCTGTCTTCGGAAGCTAGAGGGAGGCTTGCCATGAAGCTGACAGGTGCACAGATATTATGCGAGGGCTTGGTAAAAGAGGGAGTGGAGGTTATTTTTGGCTTTCCCGGCGGGGCGGTCATTCCGCTGTATGACACCCTGCCGCAGTATCCGCAGCTCCGGCACATTCTGGTACGCCATGAACAGGGGGCAGCGCACGCCGCAGACGGTTATGCCCGGGCGACGGGAAAGGTGGGAGTATGCTTTGCCACATCCGGTCCCGGAGCGACCAACCTGGTCACCGGCATTGCCAATGCCTTTCTTGACTCGGTTCCGGTAATCGCGGTCACCGGCCAGGTGCACAGGGACTTCATCGGCCGTGATGCCTTTCAGGAAATAGACATTACCGGTATAACGTTGCCCATTACCAAACATAACTACCTGGTTATGGATGTCAATCACCTGCCAACAATAATCAAGGAGACCTTTCATCTGGCTCGCACCGGGCGTCCCGGGCCCATATTGATCGATATACCACGTGATGTATTTCTGGAACAGGCTGAATTCAACTATCCGGAAAAAACGGATTTACCCGGCTACAAACCAACGCTCCAGGGTCATCCCGCACAAATCAAAAAGGCCGCCAAAGCGATAAACGAGGCCAGGCGCCCCATTATCATTGCCGGCAGGGGGGTCAATATCTCAAAGGCGTACAGTGAACTGAAGCACCTGGCGGAAACAGCACAGATACCGGTAGCGACCACCTTGCTGGGTGTCGGCTGCTTCCCGGAGGGTCATGCCCTCAGCTATGGTATGGTCGGCATGCACGGGATGGTCTACGCGAATTATGCCATTGAGAACTCTGATGTGCTCATTGCCATTGGGATGAGGTTTGATGACCGGGTAACGGGAAAGATAAGCGCCTTTGCCCCTCATGCCCATATCGTGCACATCGATATTGACCCGGCGGAAATTGGCAAGAACGTCCGCGCGGACATACCCATTGTGGGCGACGTCAAGCTGGTTTTGCAGGCACTGAACAAGCAGATTGTCCCTGTTGACCGCCTTGAATGGGTCAATCAACTGGATGACTGGCGGAGGGAACACCCGTTAGATATCAGAGATGACGATGGCCTGCTGCCACAGTATGTGGTGCGTCAGATATATGAAATAACCAAAGGCGAGGCCATCATCGTTACCGGAGTTGGGCAGCATCAGATGTGGGCGGCGCAGCACTACCTTTTCAATAAGCCCAATACGCTAATTTCTTCTGGTGGTCTTGGTACCATGGGGTTTGGTCTGCCGGCGGCTTTCGGTGCTCAAATTGGCTGCCCTGATACCACGGTCTGGTGCATTGATGGCGATGGCAGTTTTCAGATGACCATTCAGGAGCTGGCAACCATTGTTCAGGAGCAGGCACCGGTCAAGATAGCTATTATCAATAATGGGTATCTGGGGATGGTGAGGCAGTGGCAGCAGCTGTTTTACAAGGCCCGATACGTGGCCACACCGATATCCTGCCCTGACTTCGTCAAAATCGCCGAGGGATACGGTATACCCGCGTTGCGGGTCAAGCACCGGGAAGAAGTAGCTCCGGCAGTCGAACAGGCCATGGCGCACAAAGGGCCATTCCTTATCGATTTTATGGTGGAGCCGGAAGAAAATGTCTACCCGATGATTCCGCCTGGGGCAACGGTTGCCGAGATTATGGAAGAGCCCAGGCAGCCGATAAAGGCTATTTCAGATTCAAAGAGACTGAAAGTGAGCAATATTTAGGCTCGAAAAAGGTGGCAAAATGGCACCGACAAAACACATTCTGCTGGCACTGGTAGAGGATAAACCCGGCGTGTTGAACCGGATGTCAAACGTTTTCCGAAGACGTGGTTTCAATATTCACAGCGTGAATGTTCTGGAAACCATTGAAACTGAGGGCAGCGACCGGCCTGGTCTGACCAGGGTTGCCATTGTGGTCTCCGGCTCGGCAGTGATTTTGGGCCAGGTCCGGAAACAGGTGGAAAGAATAGTCGATGTCGTAAAGGTCCTGGATATCACCACAGAAGACGTGACGTGAGGTAAAGAAGGAAGCCATTTGGCGGGCTGGATTCGGAGATAGCGTTTAGTAAAGATGAAGCACACTCTGGTTGCTCTGGTTGAGGACAAGCCCGGGGTACTGACCCGTATGGCGAGCCTGTTTCGAAGGCGGGGCTTCAATATTGAAAGCATTGCCGTTGGGCACAGTGAAATGCCCGATTTATCACGCATGACCCTGGTGGTCAACGGCTCGGCCGGTATCCTGGAGCAGGTAAGAAAGCAGTTGAGCAAGGTGGTTAACGTGGTTAAGATTACCGACGTTACTGCTGATAATATTACGGTGCGAGAACTGGCATTGATAAAGGTGAGGGCAACTTCCTCAACCCGCAGTGAAATAATTGAAATTGTCGACATCTTCCGTGCCAATATTGTCGATGTAGCGGCTGACTCTCTGACTATAGAGATCACCGGCGATGAAGATAAGGTTGATTCTTTGCTGAATTTACTGCGTGGCTTTGGCATAAGAGAAGTGGCCAGAACAGGTAGTATCGCTATGCTGAGGGGGAGTACCAGCCAGTTGCGTGTTGAAGAAAAACCGTTAAGAACTAGAAAGGCAAGGTATAACTTATTGTAATTGTGGTCTTCGTTTTGATTGGTGCGGATTAAATAGACGCGAAAAAAGATAAAGGGGGTAAAATAAAAAAGGGACATGGTTAAGGTATACTACGACAAAGACGCGAATCTAAATCTGTTGAAAGGCAAGGTGATTGCCATTATCGGCTACGGCAACCAGGGCCGTGCTCAATCACTGAACCTTAAAGACAACGGCTGTGAGGTGGTTGTAGGACTTCAGGAAGGCAGTAAGAGCAAGGCGAGGGCTGAGGCTGACGGTCTTAAGGTGGCTTCGGTAGCAGAGGCGGCCAAAGCGGCGGAAATCGTCATGCTGCTGGCCCCGGATAACCTGCACCAGAGAATCTACAATCAACATATCGCCCCGGGACTATCCAAGGGTAACATGCTCATGGTTTCTCATGGCTTTTCCGTCCACTACAGCCAGGTGGTACCATCGCCGGACGTTGATGTAACCATGATAGCACCCAAGAGTCCAGGCAACATGCTTCGCGAGCTCTTTACCCAGGGACAGGGCGTACCGGCGCTGATAGCGGTCTATCAGGACGCTTCCGGACAGGCTAAGGATAAAGCGCTGGCCTACTCAGCGGCCATCGGCTGTGCCCGTGCCGGAGTCCTGGAGACCACCTTCGCTGAGGAAACCGAGACCGACCTCTTTGGTGAGCAGACAATACTCTGCGGCGGTGTAACGGCACTGCTCAAGGCCACTTTCGAAACGCTGGTGGAGGCCGGTTATCAGCCCGAGCTGGCTTACTTCGAGTGCCTTAACGAGCTCAAGCTCATTGTCGACCTTATCTATAAAGGCGGCATCAGTTTCATGCGTGACTCGGTTAGTCATACCGCCCGGTATGGTGATATAACCAGAGGGCCAAGGGTAATTGATGAAGGAGTGAGGGAAAATCTGTGGGAAATCCTGGGCGAGATTCAGGACGGCACCTTTGCCCGCGAATGGGTTCTGGAGAACCAGGCGGGCATGCCGGTATTCAACGCGCTCACTCGTAAAGACAGGGAGCATCCAATTGAATTAGTCGGGGCTGAGTTGCGCAAGATGATGCCGTGGCTTGCCAAGTAGACAAATATTTACCAACAATTTAATAATGCATTAGAAAACGGGGGAGCGAGATGGACAAAGTTATCATCTTTGACACCACACTGCGCGATGGCGAACAGGCGGCTGGCGGCAGCATGAACCTTAGCGAGAAGCTTGAAATCGCCAGGCAGCTTGAGAAGCTCGGTGTGGATGTCATTGAAGCCGGCTTCCCCATCAGTTCACCGGGCGACTTCGAATCGGTAAAGCTAATCGCTCAGGAAGTGCGCGGCAGCGTTATCTGCGGTCTGGCCCGGGCGAATCCGAGTGACGTTGACGCTGCCTGGGAGGCAATTAAAGGCGCGGCGCATCCCCGGATTCACGTATTCGTATCTTCATCAGACATCCACCTTATGCATGGAATGAAGAAGACCCGTGAGGAGATTCTGCAGTTAACGCGTGACATGGTGGCCCGGGCGAGGAGCTACACCGATGACATTGAATTTTCACCCATGGATGCCAGCCGGACGGAACCGGCCTATCTTTACCAGATACTTCAGGTAGCTATTGAGGCCGGCGCTACCACGCTCAATATCCCCGATACCGTGGGCTATTCCATTCCGGAAGAATTCGGCAAGCTCATTGAAAACATCTACCGTAACGTGCCTCGTATTGGTGAATTAATTGTCAGTATGCACTGCCATAATGACCTGGGCCTGGCGGTGGCAAATAGCCTGGAGGCAGTCAGAAAAGGGTGCCGGCAGGTGGAGTGCACCATCAACGGCATTGGGGAGCGGGCGGGCAATGCTTCGCTTGAGGAAGTCGTGATGGCAATCAAAACCCGCAGCGATTTCTTCAACCTGAACACCAACATAGATACCAGGCAAATCTACAAGACGAGTCGGATGGTAAGCGAGGTAACCGGTTTTTCCGTGCAGCCGAATAAAGCCATTGTTGGCGCCAACGCCTTCCGGCATGAGTCCGGGATACACCAGGACGGTGTCATTAAAATGCCCATAACCTTTGAGATAATGGACCCCAGGACGGTGGGCATACCATCAAGCAGTCTGGTGCTGGGCAAATTGAGCGGGCGACATGCTCTGCGCGAGAGGCTGGCGGAGCTGGGCTACAGTCTGGAAGATGAGGATTTCAACCGTGTCTTTCGCGCTTTCAAGGACCTGGCGGATAAGAAGAAGGAAATAACCGACCGGGATATAGAATCACTGGTTGCCGAGGAACAACGCACGGTCTCAGAGGTTTATCACCTTGACCGCATCCAGATATCCTGCGGCGACCGTGGTATCCCAACGGCATCGGTGATAATGACCGGCCCTGATGGACGGGAACTGGCGGACGCAGCACTGGGTAGCGGGCCGGTTGATGCCGCCTTCAAGGCAATTGACAAGATAGTAAAGATACCCAACACGCTTACTGAATTCAGTATCAAGTCAATTACCGAAGGCATTGATGCCATCGGTGAAGTGCTGTGCCGGATTGAGAGTGATAGCGTTACCTACACTGGTCGGGGAGCGGATACAGACATCATAGTGGCAAGCGCCAAAGCCTACGTGAACGCCCTCAACCGGTTGCTGGCTACGAAGAAAAAAGCTGAGTAGAGCCTGAAATGCCTATCATGCTGGAAATGGTGCTGCGTCTCTTGCTGGCGGCTGCTCTGGGAGCTGTTATCGGCTACCAGAGGGAGAGGGCCGGGAAACAGGCAGGGCTGAGGACGCATATTCTTATCTCGAGCGGTGCGGCTCTTATCACCCTCGTTTCCATCTATGGGTTCGGTGGTGTCAGTGACCCGGCCAGGGTGGCCGCTGGCGTGGTAGTTGGGGTTGGCTTTCTGGGAGCCGGCGTTATCCTGCACCGCGAAGGAGGCATGGTTGCCGGCCTGACCACGGCGGCTACCATCTGGGTGATGGCTGGAGTTGGCCTTGCGGCTGGCGCGGGTCTATATGTTGTGGCAGCGGTAGCCACGGCTATTGTTCTCGGTGTGCTAATCATACCTCGTTGGACCAGGATGAACCTCAACAAGAACATCCTAAAAAGACTAAAGGAAGGGAACGAAGATGAACCTGGCTGAAAAGATAATGGCGGCACATACGGACCGAAAAGAGGTGAGTCCCGGTGAATTTGTCAATGCCAAGGTGGACGTGATTATGGCAAATGATATCACGGCACCAATCACCATCAGGGAGTTTCAGAAAATCGGGGTGAGCCGTGTCTCTGACCCGAAGAAAGTCGTGATGGTGCTCGACCACTTTATGCCCAATCGGGACATCGCCTCCGCTGAGATGGCCAAAATAGTGCGTGAGTTTTGCGCCGAGCAGAAGGCGGTGTTCTTTGAGGTGGGCAGGGCGGGTATTGAGCATGTTTTGTTGCCGGAACAGGGTATTGCGCTTCCTGGCCAGGTGATTATAGGTGGCGATTCCCATACCTGTACGTATGGAGCGGTGGGCGCTTTTGCCACTGGTGTGGGCTCAACCGACCTGGCAGCGGCCATGGCGACCGGTGACCTCTGGATGAAAGTCCCCCCGACAATAAAGTTTGTTTACCACGGTAATCTGGGAAAGTGGGTAGGGGGGAAAGACCTCATTCTCTACACCATCGGTGAAATCGGCGTTGACGGTGCGCGCTATTCGGCGATGGAGTTCACTGGAGAAGCCATAGATGCTCTGCCCATGGACGGGCGGTTCACCATGGCCAATATGACCATAGAGGCCGGAGGCAAGGTCGGGCTTTTCCGGGTGGACAATAAAACGCAACTTTACATAAAATCGAGAGCGCAGCATCCTTATAACGTGTATGAGCCTGACCCGGATGCCGAATATGCCAGAGTAATTGAGTATGACGTTACGGGGCTTGAGCCGCAGGTGGCATTTCCCCATTCGCCGGCTAATGCCAGGCCGGTCAGTCAGGCGGGAAATATCAAAATAGACCAGGCGATTATCGGCAGCTGCACCAATGGTCGAATTGATGATTTGAAGGTTGCCGCGCAGATATTTAAAGGGAAGAAAGTGCATCCCAGTGCGCGCTGTATCGTTATTCCGGGGTCCCAGCAGGTATATGCCGAAGCTTTAAACGAAGGGCTTATTGCGACATTCATTGAGGCCGGCGCTGCGGTAAGCACGCCTACGTGCGGACCGTGTTTCGGTGGCCACATGGGTGTGCTGGCGGAAGGGGAACGTTGTATATCCACCACCAACCGCAATTTCGTCGGCAGAATGGGGCATACCAAGTCGGAGGTATATCTCGCCAACCCGGCGGTGGCTGCCGCCAGCGCTGTCGCGGGCAAAATCACTCATCCAGATAAGGTCATGAAGTAAAACGGAAAATGCGGAGAAAGGAAAAAGAAATCACTGATTCCGCTGAGATTGAGCAGATTATCAGGCAGGCAAGAGTATGCCGGCTCGGTCTCGTAGATGGCAGTGAACCTTATGTGGTTCCGGTCTGTTTCGGCTATGAGAAGAACGCTTTCTACTTTCACTGCGCGCCGGAAGGCCGTAAAATTGAGCTTATTAAAAAGAATAACCAGGTCTGCGTGGAAATAGATGCTGATGTTGAGGTTGCCGTTGCTGAAAATCCCTGCGGCTGGTCAACAAAATACCGGAGCGTAATCGGCGTGGGCCGAGCGCACATCCTCGAAAATGAAGAGGACAAAATCCGTGGCCTGGCAGTGCTCATGCGGCAGTTTGGTGAAAAGAGGTCGGGCATAAAATTCGAAAAAGCTGACCGTGCCGCGGTGGTAAGAATCGATATTGAAAATATCACCGGCAAGAAGTCGGGTTACTGAATAGGATGATGAGCGATGGTCAAGATGCGGAAAAGCTGGCGCGAGAAGCTGAATGACAGCAAAGGCCTGCCCAGGGTGGTGGAAATTGACGGTCGGATGAGTAAACGGTGGGGCACGGGGACGGTGGTGATTCCGGCACGATAGTAAAGGATTTTGAAAAAGGCGCTTGTGGAGATCTAGTATAAAAGGTCGTGGAAAAGGATTTAAGTGCCAAGCTGGGAATTAAGCCGGGGAGCAAAGTCTGCCTGCTACGGCCAAATGAAGATACGATTTCCCGAATTAGCAGCCGTGAAGTAAATTTACTTGTTAACCGATTAGAAGAAGACTGCGACGTTATTCTCTACTGGATTGGACTGCCGGAATATATCGGGGAGAAAATGGCCTTTCTCAAGACCAAGATTAAGCCGGACGGCAGAATATGGGTCATCATGCCAAAGAAAGAGGTCGTCAGGGCAAGAAATCTGACCATTGACTGGAGCGAGATACAGAAGGAGGTCCTGAAAACAAAGCTCGTTGACAATAAGGTCGTCTCTATCAATGAAGAAGAATACGGCACTCAGTTTGTAATCAGGAAGAAATACAGGTAAGGAGGTCGTTTCTAAATGCTAAAAGGAAAAATTCATAAATACGGCGCTGACGTGAATACCGATGTTATCATCCCGGCGCGTTATCTCAATATTTATGATGCCGTGGAGCTGGCCAAGCACTGCATGGAAGACATTGATGAGGATTTTCTGAAAAGAGTGGAGCCGGGCGACATCATGATGGCGACGACCAACTTTGGCTGCGGCTCCTCGCGGGAGCACGCCCCGATGGCCATCAAGGCGGCTGGTATCTCCTGCGTTATCGCCAAGAGTTTCGCCCGCATCTTCTTCCGCAACTCCATCAATATCGGCCTGCCGCTGCTCGAGTGTGAAGAGGTGGTGGATAACACCGAAGCAGGTGATATTCTGGAGGTGAATCTCTCCAGTGGCGAAATAAAGAACATAACCAGAGGCTTGACCTTTACTGCCAGTCCCTATCCCGACTTCATGGCTGAGATTATTGCCTCCGGCGGGTTGATTGAATATACCAAAAAGCGTTTAGCGAGCGGGAGGGTTTAAGATGAGGTTTAATATTGTGGTTTTACCTGGCGACGGCATCGGCCCGGAAATAACCGGGGCAGCCGTCAATGTGCTTCAGACTGTGGGCAAGAAATACGGGCACACGTTTGAGCTGTATCACGGCCTTATCGGTGGGGCGGCGATTGATGCCACCGGAGTGCCGCTGCCACCGAATGTGCTGAAGATGAGCCGGAAATCCGATGCCGTACTGATGGGCGCGGTCGGTGACCCCAAGTTTGACGCTCCCGGGATGAAGGTTCGTCCTGAAGATGGGATACTGTCGCTGCGCAAGAAACTGGAGCTCTTCGCCAACCTGCGCCCGGTCAGGGTCCTGCCTATGCTGGTCAATGCCACCAACCTGAAACCTGAAGTCGTTGAGGGAGTTGATTTCATATTTATCCGTGAGCTTACCGGCGGACTATATTTTGGCCGACCGAAAAAACGCTGGCAGACGCCCAAGGGGTGGCGGGCGATTGACACCATGACCTATTCGGAACCGGAGATTGAGCGCATTGTCAGGGTTGGCTTTGAACTAGCCCGGGGAAGACAGAAAAAACTGGTCTCCGTGGATAAGGCCAATGTGCTGGAATGTTCCCGTCTGTGGCGACAGGTGGCCATTGAGCTTTCGAAGAGCTATCCCGATGTGGAGCTGGAGCACATGCTGGTAGATGCTGCCTCCATGCGTCTGATACAGAACCCGAAGCATTTTGACGTCATAGTCTCCGAGAACACGTTCGGCGATATTCTGACTGACGAAGCTTCGATGCTGGCTGGCTCAATGGGAATGCTGCCCTCGGCCAGCCTGGCTGGTGTGCCTCAGAAGGGCGTACGAACTCCCGGTCTTTACGAGCCGATTCACGGCAGTGCCCCCCGCCGTGCTGGCCTGAACATGGCCAACCCCGTCGCTACCATACTCAGCATGGCGATGATGCTCCGCTACTCCTGTGGCCTGGACAAAGAAGCAGAGTCGGTTGAGGCAGCCGTAATTGACGTTCTGAATGAGGGCTACCGTACCTACGACATTATGGACGAAGGCAAGACGAAGGTCGGCACCAAGGAAATGGGCGAGCTGGTCGCCGGGAAAGTGTAATAAGAGGCAGCCTTACTTCTTCTGCATGAGCTCAATGGAGAAACCGCCAACGGCATCGGTGCCGAAGTAAGCCCATTTGACCGTTGGTGTTTCTCCGCTCTGGGTAACCTTGAAGCCCTTTTCAGCCATTCTGGCCGTTTCCTGTGCAATATCGTCGACGAAGAAGCCGATGTGCTGGATGCCCTCTCCTTTTTTCTCCAGAAAATCCTTGACCGGCGTATCGCCTTCCAATGGCTGAATCAACTCGAAAGTCAGGTCGCCTACGCCACCTTCGGCGTGTCGTAAGTCAAGTTCCCAGTCGGCCGGTTTGCCATGCAGGGTTTTATTCACCAGCGATACTTTTCCCTGAGGGCCAAGGAGGGGAGGAAAGGGACCTATGCCCAGTGCCTCATAAAACTTCATCGCCTTTGCCATGTCCCTGACCACCACCGAGACGTGATGGAATTTCCAGTTCCGGTGCATGATGTGTGCCTCCTTTCTGAATATAAGCTACTTTATTATATATTATTGGTTCATCGGCATGCTTTCGTGCTTTAAGCTTTGCTGGGCATTTAGTATAATAATTTAAAAAGGGAAAACTGGCAAGCGGAATTAAACTAGAAAGTAATCAGGAAGCGTACTATGGGAGAGGAAATAAAGAGCGCTAGGGAAATAGCCATGGCGAAGGTGGAAAAGCTGGGGGAGGTAACGGAGGAAGAACGCCTGAAATGGAAATACAACCCGGAAGGGGAGAAACTGGCAGCGCGGTATTTAAAGCAGAACCTGAATTTGCTGGCTGAGATGAGCAAGTTTGACGAAAAGGCGAAAAAGTATGTCATCGAAGGGGTTCAGAGTGTGCTGATACGGAATATAGAGCTGCCACGGAACGATTTCTTGCGCAAGAAAAACAAGCGGGTGATGGAAGGGATAAAGCCGCTGAAAAACGACAAGGTGAGCCTGGAGAACGTGTTCAGCAAGGTGAGACGTATCTTTGACCACTACGTGGAGCAGGGCGAACAGCAGCGCCGGCAGGCGTATGAGTCATTGAAAGCCGATGTTGAGACAAAGATACAGCAGGCGGTAAAGCAGCAGATGGGGTCCCTGGCCAATGTCAAAATTGATGTGGAGAGCCAGCCCCAGTTCCAGGAGGAATGGCGCCGCGCACTGGCACAGATGGACATGCAGTATACAAGGCTGCTTGATGAATACAAACAGGAACTGACAGCCATAGCGTAGAGAGGGTCAGATGTCTGGTAACGATGACCGCATTGAGCACGCCGTCTGGCGTACCGAGGTAATAAGGCCACCGAAGCAAAAACTGGCTACCTTCGGCACGACCAATATCCACTACTACCTGCTTACCGAGCCGGTATACGCAGAGCTGACCGGAGAGGTCAATGAGACGGTGGTGAGGGAAGGAAGGGTAATCGCGGAAAAGCCCAGAATTGTCACTCCGTACTATCTTTCCCATTTAGAAGGGTTCAGCCATGAAGCTCGCCGCTACCTTGATGCGCTCATCAAGACCTATGGCCCTGATGCACCCGGCCTCTTTTACACCTACCGCAATGAATCCAAAGGGCTGACCATTGTCTCGGAGCACTGGCGAACCGTCGCCGATAGGCTTAACGCTGAAATTGATAAACGCGGCGACCCCCTGGCGGCGATTATAAAAGGCGAGGACGAACTCTGGGATGTATCATTGCTAAAATTCATCTCTGAAGTGGGGAGAGGTGCCTTGCCGTATCATGTCGCTAAGATGGGAGCGAAAGGGCTGCTGGACATGGATGCCAGTGGCGTGCCCATGGATGCCCGCTTGAGAATCGAGGAGATGTTTCAGCGGGCAATGAAAGGTGATTTTGACCCGGATGAGCTGAAGAAGGAGCTCGACCGCTGGACCCTTTTTGCGGAGTATGAGGACAGGTTTTTCGCCATCTTCAAGAAGAGGTAGGCGGGACATATACAGTCGAAAGGATTTACGAATGGACATTGCTTTCATTGAAGCGCGGGACCTCTCCGAAGCCTGGTTTCGGTGTGTCTGTAAAACGCTGACGGATGGTTACGAGTATGAAATTGAGCGGGGAAGCTATGCCGGCCAGAAGCGCAAGGAGCTTGACTTCGTCGTTATCCAGATTAGGTATCCGGGGACTAAGCCATTGGTACCTGACGTGCCTCAGGGAGTACCTCCGCCGAGCACCATGGACTACGTGGAGGAATACCTGCCATACCTGATGACGGCACACCGGAAGGAAGGAGAGCAATATACCTACGGCCAGTACCTGGAAAAACAGATTGCCGAGGTAATCAAGATGTACCAGGAAGATGGCTTTAATACCAATCAGGCCTTTATGGCCGTGGGTGACGCCCAGTCCCTCTTTCTCTCCGACCCTCCCTGCCTGAGGGCCATAGACACCCGTGTCCGGCATAACAGGCTCAACTTTGTGGTCTATTTTCGGTCCTGGGACCTGTGGGCGGGTTTCCCATCAAACCTGGCCGCAATCCAGCTGCTGAAAGAATATATGGCCAGCGAGATCGGGGTTGAGGACGGGGAAATAATTGCCATGAGCAAGGGTCTGCACCTCTACGAATATTCCTGGGAACTGGCCAAAATCGCCGTGAGAATGGACTGAAGGGCGAAAATTTTTTAAGAGTCAAACAACCCATCCTTTTCCACCAGGGCGGTTTACATAATAATTATAAATTAACAGGGTTGGTTAAGTTAATTCCTCATTAATGCAATCGTGGCAAAGGCAAATCTGAATTGAAGATAGAGCTCGCAGTAATGGCAGGTTTAATATCATTTTGCTTGCTTGGCGCCGGGTGTGCCGCCACCAGGGATTTCAATAAACAATTAAGCCAGATTGTAAGGCCTTATCGTTTTCACGTGGCGCAATGGGAGGCGAGTACCGTTTTCAAAGCGGCGAAGCAGGCAATTTGGAATCGGCACAGGACGCCTGGCGATGAAATGGAGCAAGTGAAGGAATACTTCGATGCTGTGGAGCGGATGAAAATCCTGACATCTGAGATAGAGGCGATAAAAGCAGGCAACAGGACAGGCGAACTGGCTTCTCTTGAGGCGGAGTTGATGGAACTGCAGCAGAAAAGGAGTTCTCTGGTAAATATAACTGAAAAAGTCATCACCGGGCAGATAAAACAGGTTCTTTTTCAGCAGGGTATCTATCATCCGGCCGATAAATACATAGGTTTAAAGATGAATTTCCCGCCCATGGATTTCAAACTGGAGAAGCCACCACATTTGCTGGTCATTTCTCCCCGGGACAGGATAGAAAGCATGCGGGAAATCGTGCTCCGACAGGAAATCAAGGCGGAAGAAATGGAGCAAATCGAGAAAGAGGTTGATGCCCTGGGTGTGTCTTCAATAGTGGTGGGGCTTGGTGGCTTCGGTGGGACTTACCCGGCTTTTGTGACCAACGAGGCGAGTCTGCGTTTTACCGTTGATGCCGCGGCCGAAGAGTGGCTGCATCAATATTTATTCTTCAAGCCTCTGGGATTTCGCTATGTGCTGGACGTGATTGGCGTAGCTCGCAACTATGAAGTCGCCACCATGAATGAAACCGTGGCCAGCATGATAAGCAAGGAGATTGGTGGCATGGTTACGAATAGCTACTACCCCGATTTGCCCGGCGATGAAACCAAGGATGGTAAAAAATCGGGGTTTGATTTCGACCGTGAGATGCGTGAGATACGAAGGGCGGTGGATGAATACCTGGCGCGAGGTGAAATTGAGCAGGCGGAGGAGTTCATGGAGGAAAAGCGACAGTATCTGGCGTCGAAGGGATACCATATCAGAAAGCTGAACCAGGCTTACTTTGCTTTTTATGGCGCCTATGCCGACCAGCCGACTTCTATAAGTCCGATAGGGGATGAGTTGAAAAGGCTGAGGGAACAGAGCCCGTCGTTGAAAGAGTTTCTATCGACGGTATCGTCCATGACCAGCCGTGAAGACCTGCTCGAAAGCCTGGAATAGGGCATTTATGGTATACTGAAAAGCACAAATTTGAACTCGCCCAGGGGGTTAAAATCAGCATGATGGAAACATTTTACTTAAACCAGTATGATAGTCCGCTGGGCACATATATTATCGGCAGCTCTTCTCGCGGTGTTGTCTGTGTCAAGACCGAGTCCCGCCTGACATCATTGATGGCGCAATGGCGCAAGAAAGGCATCGAAGTTAAAGACGCTGCCGGGCGTAACGATAAGATAATCGGTGAACTCGATGCCTACTTCGCCGGCGATTTGCATGAGTTCACCGTTCCCTTTGACCTCCGGGGCACCGAGTTCCAGCGTCGAATCTGGGAACTCCTTTTAAATATACCTTATGGTGAGACCAGGTCATACGGTCAGGTGGCCAGTGCTCTGGGACGACCCAAAGCCAGTCGTGCCGTTGGACAGGCTATAGGCACCAATCCGGTGGCCATTATCGTACCCTGCCATCGTGTTATCGGGTCTGGTGGCGGACTGGTTGGCTATGGCGGCGGGTTGCACCGGAAGCAGGCGCTTCTTGAGCTGGAAGCAGGGTCTTCTCTCGAACACTGACCTCTCCTCGCTTGTTATTATGGAACGAACCGTAATTTCTCTAAAGCCCGAGTTACCCTATTCCTTTTCGCTCACGGCTGCCTATGCCACCTTCTTTCGAGGCCGTTACGGCGGGGACACCTTTGACAACGGCCTTTATCAACGGTTGCTGGATATGGGAGAGTGTCTTTGCCTGGCTCGTGTCCGGGCTTCAGGCACCGCCGACTCACCGCTGCTGAATGTGGAACTCTTCAGCCCGTCTCTTGATGGCGCTACGGTAGCCAGGGTACGCGAACAGATGAGCTGGGTGCTGGGCATTGCCCGGGATATAAGACCGTTCTACCAGATGGCACTGAATGACCGGGCGCTGGCGCCCCTCATTCAAGAGTTATGGGGTCTTCATATCCCGCATACGGCATCGGTTTATGAAGCTCTGGTTCAGGCAATCATGGGACAGCAAATCAGCGCCCATGTGGCTCGAAAGCTGCGTATGCGCCTCACTGAAACTTATGGCTCAACCCTGGAAGTATCGGGCGGCGTTTACCATAGTTTCCCCCGACCTGATGCTCTGGTGGACGCTGGCGTGAACGGCCTGCGTGCTCTGGGATTCAGCACCAGGAAATCGGAATACATTATCGACATATCCAGAAAGGTGACTTCGGGCCAGTTTGACCTTGAAAGCCTGCACGCATTTACTGATGAAGAAGCAATTCATACTTTGACTGGCCTTCGCGGCGTTGGCCTGTGGACGGCGCAGTGGCTGCTTATTCGTGCCCTGGGGCGTGACGATGGCTTCCCGCACGATGACCTGGCGCTATGCCGCGTCCTTGGGCAGCTACTGAACAAAGGCAAACCATTCCAGCCAGAGGAAGCACGCGAATATTCTTCTCGATGGTCGCCCTATCGCAGCTACGTCACTGCTTACCTGTTTGCCGCCATGCGGTCGGGGTATGCTTTTCCTTCGGTGTAACTTGAAGAACATATTCAGGGCAGGGAAAACGTTATCTCCTCGCTGGTAATGAATTCCAGCAGTGCTGGGCGCCCTTCCTCCTGATTGACCCGGATAGCGCGCTGGAAGGCCGGCACGATTTCGGAGGGCTTTTCCACTCTCTCTCCATAGCCGCCCATGGCACTTCCCATATCGGCATAGTTGCCACCGAGGTCTCGGGAGCCGTAGAGTTCATGTGCGATAGGCATATCATGTGTCTCAATCGCCATGGTAAAATTATTCAGCACGACGGTGATAATGGGTATCTTGTTTCGCACCGCGGTTTCGAAGTCGGTTCCCACCATGCCGAAGGCAGCGTCGCCCATGAAGTTGATGGCCACCTTTTCCGGCTGTGCCAGTTTGGCACCCATAATAAGGCCCAGTCCGGTACCCAGTCCATGAGACTTGCCCCAGCCGAGATAGCAGCGCGGAGTTGTTGCTGGATAGAAAGGCACCAATTGGTCGCGCGGGCTCCCGGCGTCATGGGTAACGATAGCGTCTTTCGGGTCAAGGGTATGCATTAAATCCCAGATAACGCGGTAGGCGTTTATCGGCACTTCGTCTGAAGTGAGCTTGGCCAGCCATCCTTTCATCCACTCTTCTTTTATCTTTTTTATCTCGTGAGCAACGTCACCGTTGCCCCTTCGCCCTTGCTTGCCCAGGCGCTCTTTAATAACCTCGATGAACTGCTGGAGCACCAGCCTGGCATCCCCGACGATGGGGTAGTCAGCGAAGTAGTTTTTATTGATGTCATCGGCATCGGCGGTGGCGTGAATAAGCACCTTTCCGGGAGGTATTTTAGCGGACATCCCATGGCGGGAAAAACTGCAACCGATGCCGAAGATGACATCGGCCTTATTTAGAAAATGCTGCCCTGGCCTAGTCACAGTACGGGCACCTGTTCCCAGCGAGAGGGGGTGGTTTTCTGGAAAGGCACTTTTTCCCAGCAGAGTGGTCATCACCGGCACCTGCAATAGCTCGGCGAGCTCTATGAGCTCGTCCCATGCTTCGGCGTAGAGCACTCCCTGACCGGCATGGATGACTGGACAGCGTGCCTCCAGCAGCACTTTGGCGACCTTATCTATGTCACGAGGGTCTCCGGCAGCCCGAGATGATATGATGGGGCGATAATCGAAAGGCCCTATTTCCTGGGTGGCAATATCGGCAGGTATTTCCAGCATTACGGGACCCGGTTTACCTATGCGGAGCATGGATACGGCACGCCGCATGGCATCCGGCACCTGTTCCGGCAGATTGATTCGCTCCACCCACTTGGTTACTGGCTCGTAGCTGCGTACCGAACTGAAATACGGCTTGATGCTGGAGCGGTCGCTGCGATGACCCAAGGGGAGCAAAAGAACCGGCACCGAATCGGAATAAGTGGTGGCAACCCCAGAGAATGCGTTTTCGGCACCGGGTCCATACTGCATGGCGAAGACACCGAGGCGTTTGCCATTGGTAACACGGCTGTACCCATCAGCGATGCCCACGCCAACCCGTTCTTGACGGCAGACGACGGGTCGCAACCCGGCCTGGGCGGCAGCATCTATGATGACGGTAGTGGGAAAACAGCTGAGAAACTCCGCTCCCTCGCGTTTGAGAACTTCTACGATGGCATCATTAACCTTCACGATAAAAACCTCCATGGTAAACATTAAG
Organism: Dehalococcoidales bacterium; assembly: GCA_016783105.1. The sequence continues at coordinate 23,914 of JADHXF010000018.1, forward strand.
AAACGTCCCTGGGCGGCGGGATTCGAGCCCGCGACTATTTTGACTGGAAGGCGATGGCTCTATCCCGCTGAGCGGCAGGGGCGTTTTATCATCACTCAAATGTAGCACAAAAGGGAAAAAGAGGTCAATGATTATGTATTGACTGAGTGAGCGGATGTCAACCGCAGCCCGTGAAGCATAAATTCACTTTTGGCTTCCAGGTACTTCTCTGGTTAGGAGGCCGATTCGGGCAAAGTTATCCGTTACCGTTGCGCCCGCAGCGGCCAGCGCTTCTATCTTCTTCGAAGCTTTGCTGGCAGAGCCGGTGATAATAGCTCCGGCGTGTCCCATTCTTTTTCCAGCCGGTGCCGAACTTCCAGCTACGTAAGCAATCACCGGCTTGGTCATCCGCTTATGGATGAATTCCGCGGCTTCCTGCTCAGAGGTGCCGCCTATCTCGCCTATGAGCACCACCGCTTTTGTTTCCGGGTCTTCCTGGAAAAGTTTCAGTATATCCACGAAATTGCTGCCTGGCAGAGGGTCGCCACCCAACCCCACGCACGTGGACTGCCCCAGACCTTGTTCTGTCAGCTGGGCTACCACTTCATAGGTCAATGTTCCGCTGCGCGATACTACTCCCACGTTTCCCGGTTTATGGATGTAACCTGGCATAATCCCCATTTTGCATTTCCCGGGCGGAGAGATGATGCCGGGGCAATTGGGGCCTATCAGCGTGGTGCCCGTGCTGCGGAGGTGATGCTGAAGTTTAAGTTCATCCAGCGCCGGGATATATTCGGTAATGCAGACCACCAGCCTGATACCCGCATCGGCAGCCTCTACAATGGCGTCGAAGGCAAAAGAGGCAGGAACAAAGATTAAGCTGGCATTAGCCCCGCTTTCTTCCTTTGCCTGTGCCACGCTGTTGAAAACGGGTACCGTTTCCTCCCACCTGAGTCCCCCTTTCCCAGGCGTTACCCCCGCCACCACATTGGTGCCAAACTCAATGCACTTTTGAGTGTGAAAGGTGGCCTCTCTGCCGGTAATGCCCTGCACAAGCACTTTCGTATTTTTATCGACCAGTATCATCTTTGCTCCCCAACACCTTTACCTGACGTATTTGCAGTACTCTCGCCTCACTTTGCCATGGCCACTGCCATTTCGGCTGCCCTGAACAAATCTGCCTCAAAAGTTATATTTAATGCGGATTCTTTCAGGATTTGCATCGCTTCTTTGAGGTTTGTGCCGTTCATTCTTACAATAAACGGGACCTTTACTTCCCTTTCTTTGAGCACCTGTTCCAGGGCTCTGGCTACTACATCGCATCTCAGGATGCCACCAAACACGTTAATCCAGGCTGACCTGACTCTGGCATCAGCCAGAAGTATCCTGAGAGCATTGGCAACCTGTTCTTCACTGGCACTGCCACCTACATCCAGAAAGTTGGCCGGTTCACCGCCTGCCAGCTTAATCATATCCATGGTTGCCATGGCCAGGCCGGCACCATTGACCAGACAACCCACGTTGCCGCCTATCTTAACGTAGTTGACGCCGATTTCACTCGCCTTCGCCTCCAGCGGGTCTTCCTGGGAGCTGTCTCGCAATTGGGCCATGTCCTGGTGACGGGGCAGAGCATTATCGTCAAAATTTACTTTACAGTCAAGTGCTAATAGCTTTCCATCTTTGGTGATGACCAGAGGGTTGATTTCCACCAGGGAGCAGTCTTTCTCCGTAAGTAGCCGGTAAATACCTGTCATTATCTCTGTGGCTGTCCTGACACTTTCAGCGGGTAAATTCATGCTGTAGGCCAATATTCGTGTCTGGTAGGGTAAAAAGCCGGTGACCAGATTAACATATTGTTTCAGAATTCTCTGAGGACTTCTGGTGGCTATATCCTCGATTTCCACGCCCCCGGCCTCACTGGCTATCATAACCAGGGCCTGGGTCGACGTGTCTATCAGCATACCGAGGTAAAGTTCTTTTTCAGCTTGAATTGCTTCCTCGACCAGTACTGTGTTTACCGGCAGTCCCTCGGGCCCTGTCTGATGAGTGGCGAGCCGTGTGCCAAGCAGGTCTCCGGCTATTTTGGCGGCTTCCTCCGGCGTTTCCGCGACCTTTATGCCCCCGGCTTTACCCCGGCCTCCGCCGTGAATCTGGGCTTTTATGACCACCCGCCCACCGATTTGTTGAGCAGCCTCTCTTGCTTCACCGGCCGTTTTTACCACCTTGCCACGAGGCAGAGGGACACCGTATCTGGCGAGGAGTTCTTTTGCCTGATATTCGTGGATTTTTATTCGCTCAACCCCCTGGAAACTAAGATTATTTCTGCTTTGTCTAATGATAATACCGCGGGACTATAATTTCAATTGGCATGGTTTTTTGTTGTACCCTGTCTCCCTTTACCTCATGTCTCGCCGGTGCTACAATAATGCCAGAAATACTTCCAGAGGGGGTAAAAATGGCAGAAATCAAAGTCTCAAGCGTAGTAGCCAAGATTCTTAAAGAGGAGGGTGTAGAGTGGTACGCAGGTGTTCATGGCGGTCACGTCTGGCAGCTTATGGTGGCCATAGACAGGGCCGGGATGAAGTGCTATCACGTGCGGCATGAGCAGTCAGGTGTCTATATGGCTGATGGGTGGGCCAGAGCTAGCGGCAGACCAGGGGTAGCCATGGGTACGGCTGGCCCTGGCTTTGGGAACATGATATCGGCTATGTACCAGGCCTATCTGGCCAGAAGCCCGGTCGTCTGTCTTCTCGGGCAGCATCCCACGGAAGAAGATGGTTGGGGGCCTTTCCAGGAGGCATATGCCGAGCCGCTATCGGGTCATTTCACCAAGTGGACTAAACGGATTATTGACCCTTCAATGACCGCTTACTTCATGCAGAAGGCTTTTCGGGATGCTATGAGCTATCCGTGTGGACCGGTGGCCCTTGAATTTCCGACCAATATACAGGGACAAATAGTCGGGGAGGAAAATTCCCTGCGAGGCTATTTGCCGCACGGTGTCTGTGCCGCCCCATCCCGACCAGCGGGCGACCCGCAGATGGTAGAAAAAGCGACGCGTATGTTACTTGAAGCCAAAAAACCGGTGATTATCGGTGGTGATGGAGTCTACTGGTCTGATGCGTCAGAAGAACTCAGGGAATTTGTTGAGTTGCTTGACATTCCGGTGCTGACCCGGAGGATGGGTAGAGGTGCGGTGCCTGAGGACCACCCGTTAGCCTTTGGCGCTGGCTTCCGGAGACCTATCCAGATGCAGGCTGATGTAATCGCCATATTTGGCTTAAGAATGAATATGCTTGAGGGCTTTGGGATGCCTCCACGTTATCCGGTTGAGAATGTCAGGTATATCCAGGTATCTGAAGACCCTGAGGAACTGACCACCAGGCTGTCCAGTGAGTTATCAATCCTTGGCAGTCCCAAGCCGGTTTTGCGGCAAATGATAGACTGCGCCAGGGACATGATGAAAGGCAAACCGGATAGAAGTGAGTGGTTGGATATAGTCAACAAGGTGAAAGAAGAAGACAGAGCCAAGGGAAAAGAGCTTGTAGATAAGGTGCGCGATAACAAGCCTATTAATCCTCATTTCGT